>DASYDR010000343.1:0-24689 GCA_036499545.1 Roseomonas sp.
CCGCCGTGTCGCCGAAGCGGTTCTCCGCCGGCGCGCCGCCGCCGAAGTCGAGGCGGTCGGTGCCGGAGAAGGTGTGCCACAGGTTCAGCTTGGCGTAGGGCTGCCAGATCGTGCCGTGGCTGTCGCGGCCGGTGTATTGCAGCCGGGCGCCGACGCGGCCGGTCCAGGCGTCATCCTCGTTCCAGTCGACGCGGGAGAGGCTGTCGCGCGCGCTGTCGACGGACATCGACTGGTAGATGATCTGCGCCTGCGGCTCGATCTGCCACTGGCCGCCCTGGCCGAAGCGGATCGGGTAGCCGGCCTCGAGCGAGGCGGTGTAGCCGGTGGCGTTGGTGGACATGGCGGTGCCGTAGTCGGAGCGGGCGGTGATGTCATACCAGCTCGCCTGGAACACGGCGTCGACATACCAGCCGGTGGGCCCGAAATGGGTCCAGTAGGCACCGACGCTCGGCCCTTCGAGGGAGAGGCGGCCGACGCGCAGGTTCTGCTGGCCGAGGGCGAAGCCGGAGACGGACGGCGCGCTGTAGTTGGTGTAGGCGGCATAGACGCCGGCATGGTCGCGATGGCCGCCGGCATAGGGCTGGGTGCGGAGGATGTCGAACCCGGCCTGGAAGCCGACCAGGTCGCCGGTGGCGCGGGTATCGCCGGTGCCGTCCCAGCGGTTGCGGGTGCGCTCGCCATAGGCGCGGGCCCAGGCGCCGTTGGCGTAGGGGCTGGCGCCGGCCAGGTCGCGGATATTCTCCTCGTCACCGACGCGGTCATGCAGGGTGCCGAGGGTCGCCAGGCCCATCTGCCGCCCGATCGCGGCGACCGGGGCGTAGAGCGCCACTTCCGGCCGGTAGAGCGGCACGGTGGAGAAGGAGCGCAGGTACAGGTCATCGGCGGAACCGCCGCCGCTGCCGCCGGCGGGGGCGGAGGCGTCGGGGCCGCGGAAGAGCTGATACTCGAAGGTGCCGGCGACGACGCGGGTGTCGAGACGGAAGGCACCGGCCGCGGTGGTGCCGCCGGCCTGGGTCTCGACGACGCGGATGCCCTGCACGGTCTGGGCGCCGGGGCCGCCGGCATTGGTGATGCGCAGGACGGTGTCGCCGCTGGCGGCGCCGCCACGGATGACGAGGCGGTCGGTGGCGGAGTTGTCGCCGCCGAGGACGGTGTTCAGCGCGATGGCGCCGCCATTGCCGACATAGTTGCCGGCGACGGTCAGGGTGGTGCCGGGCGCGCCGCGGAGGGAGACGAGGCCGGCATTGGTCAGTCCGCCGACGGTCTGGTTGAAGCCGGCGAGGTCGAGTTCGGCACCGGCCGCGACGGTGTGGGCGGAGGTGGCGCTGAAGGCGCCGGCGATGCCGGCACGGAGCACGCCGGCATTGACGGCGGTCGGTCCGGCATAGGTGTTGGCGGCGGCGAGGATGGTGGTGCCGCTGCCGTCCTGGCGGACGGCGCCGGTGCCGGAGATGACGCCGCCGAAGGTGACGGTGTCGGTGCGGTTGAAGGCGAGGGCGCCGTTATTGGCGACATTGCCCTGGATGGAGCCGGTGGTGCCGCCATTGCCGAGCTGCAAGGTGCCGGCGGTGATGGTGGTGCCGCCGGTATAGGTGTTGTTGGCGGTCAGCACGGTGGTGCCGGTGCCGGCCTGCTGGACGGCGCCGGTGCCGGAGATGGCGCCGGTGAAGACCACCGCGTCGCTGCGGTTGAAGGCCAGGGTGCCGTTGTTCAGCACGTCGCCGACAATGCTGCCGGTGGTGCCGCCATTGCCGATGTTGAGCGTGGTGGCGGCGGCGATGCCGGTGCCGCCGGCATAGGTATTGGCGCCGGTGAGGGTGAGGGTGCCGCCGCCGGTCACGGCCAGGCCGCCGGCGCCGGTGATACCCTGGGCGACGGTGGTGGCGAAGCCGTTGGTGTCGATGGTGCCACCGGGCGCGTTGATGCTGATGGCGCGCTGGGCGGAGAGGTTGAAGGCTGAATCGAGGCGCAGCGTGCCGCCATTGAAGGTGAGCGGGCCGCTGGCGGCGCCGATGGCGGCATCCTGGGCGATGGCGAGCACGCCGCCGGTGATGGTGGTGCCGCCAGTGTAGGTGTTGGCGGCATCCAGGATCAGGGTGCCGGCGCCGAGCTTCTCGAGCGCGCCGGCGCCGCTGAGCACCTGGGACAGGGTGAAGGTATTGCCCGCATCGGCGATGTCGATGCCGCCGCCATTGGCGCCGAGGATGACGTCGCGCGTGGTGCCGGTGAAGGTGGTGCCGGTGATCCGCAGGGTGCCGCCATTGATGGTCAGAGCGCCCGCGACGGCGCCGAGGGCGGCGTCGTCGCTGACCTGCAGGGTGCCGCCGGAGATCGTCCAGGGCGTCAGCTCCGTGGTGGTGTTGACCAGCTGCCAGGTGCCGGTGCCGGTCTTCTCGAAGGCGGAGAAGCCCTGGAAGAGGGCGGTGGGCCCGATCTGCGTCACGTCGAAGTCGGTCGAAGCAGCGGTGCCGCCGAGGAGCAGCGTGTTGGTGCTGCTGGGGTCGCCGACCACGTTGCCGGTGAACGCCCAGCCCGGCTGCAGTTCCAGGCTGTTGGTGCCGCCGGTGAAGAAGATGGCGTTGGCTTGCGCGACACCGTCAGCGCCCAGGCCGCCGATGATGCTGCCGGCATTGACGATGATCAGGTCGCTGCCGCGAATGCCCTCGCCGCCCACACCCGGATTCGCGAGGGTGCTGGCACCGGCATTGCCGCCCTGGATGGTGCCGGTATTGATCACGGTGAGGGCGGTGCCGGCGACACCGGCGCCGCCCGTACCGCTGGTGGGATGAGCTTGCCAGATGCTGTCGGGGTCGGTGGTGCCGCCATTGCCGCCCTGAACGAGGCCCGAATTGGTCAGGGTGAAGCCGGTGCCGGTGACGCCCGAGCCGCCATCCCCGGCTCCACGGCCGCGGTCACCGACGGCAGCGCCGCCATTGCCGCCATTGCCGCCCAGGATGGTGAAGCCGTTGGTCACGCTGATGCCGTCGCTCACCAGGGCGGCGCCGCCGCCGCCGCCGTAGCCGGCGCCCCCGAAGACGAACCCGATCCCGCCATTGCCGCCATTGCCGCCGGTGATATTGCCCTGGGTGGTCGTGCTGCCGCTGCCGGTGAGCCAGGCGCCGGCGCCACCGCCGCCGCCGCTGCCGCCGTCGCCGTTCTGCCCGGGAGAGATGTTGGAGCCGCCATTGCCGCCATTGCCGCCCGTGATGGCGCTGGCGATGCCGCTCAGCGAGGAGCCGACAAAGCCGACACCGCCGCCGCCGCCGCCGCTGGCACCGAAGTCACCGCCGCCCGGGAGCTGGGTGGCGTCGCCACCGTTGCCGCCATTGCCACCGGTCGGGTTGCCGGCCGAACCGGCCACGCCGCCGGCGCCGCCGGCGCCGATGTTGGTGTTGGCGTTCACCGATTGGCCCGTGGCGCCCGCGCCGCCATTGCCGCTGGCCTGACCGTCCTGCCCCGCGAGCGCATCACCCAATGGATAGAGCGTGCCCGCACCGCCGAGGCCGCCGCCGCCGCCGCCGCCACCGCCACCGCCCCATGCGCCAAAGGCGCCCGGAAGCGAACCAGGATTGTCGCCGCCATTGCCATCCGCGAAGGCGGGGGCAGAGACCAGAGGCAGCACGGCGAGCGCCGGGACCATGGCGCTGAGGGTCAGATGCAGGATGGCGGCGGGGGCCGTCCGCCGCCCATTCCGGCGGTGCGAGCCCGCGCTCTGTCCATCCCGTTTGCGCATCTTACGCATCCATTCTCTCCTGCTTCAAAGCGCGCGAAGGCTTCTTGTTGCGGTTGCAGTCTCGGCGCCGGGTACGTGGGCGGATCTCGAGTGCTGGCGATGGTGCATTATCGTCAGTTCACCCCGGTGCAGACCGTAAATATCCGAATGAATATGTGCAAGAGTAGATCATCAGAGCCGTGTAGTGACGAATTAAGGTTATAATAGGTAAAGTGATATGGTGAATATTTTTGACAAATATTACTCACCATTGGTGACGAATTAACCATCGGAGTCGCGGCGATATGCCGGTGTGTGCGGGTGGCGTTGGTGACGAATTAACTATTCGGGCCGAGGTGCGATGCTAGTGAGCGCAATGAGGCCTGCGGGGCTTTCAGCGAGCTTGTCCGGATGTGCTGGTGTCTTCGGCGGCGGGATGGCGGGTTGCCCGCCATGTCCGGGAATGCCGTCGGGGGGCGACGGCATCGGCCATCACGAGGCCGTTCTGTCGCCATCTCTCAGGCTACGGCGGGCAGGCAGCCCGTGGCGTCTACGCGGCCGCGGAACCCGGTGCCAAAGCCGCCGCCAGCGTGGCCAGGCGCTTGGGCGTCCTGGCCCCCCTTTTTTGTGGCGCCTCGGCGACGTGCAGGTGAGCGCGGATGCCGGTCGCACCCAGCATCGCCCATTGCAGATCGGGCTCGGCGGCGATCGCTTCGAACAGGGGCGTCAGCACGCCCATCCGCAGCCACCGGTAGTAGCGCTGCTTCGCCCGATCGGGCGGGCCGAAGTGTTCCGGCAGTTCCTTCCAATGGGCTCCGGATCGCGCCATCCACAACAGGGCTTCCACGAACAGCCGCCCATTACTGCGGGGACCCCGCTTGCCTTGCCGGCCGCCCAGCACGAACGGCTTGATCCGCTCCCACTGGTCGTCACGCAAAACCTCTTCCCCCAAAGCCGCCTCCAGATCGCATGAAATCGACAAGCAATCCGGCTCCTCTTTTCGAAGAGTCCAGTGCAAGGGCTCTGCGGCTGTCGAGGTCTCTGACGAATATCCACGTCAAGATTGTGCAGCGAAAAGCATCCAGCAGCAGTCAATCTGCGCGGATGTGTATTCTAAGCACTGTGGAATGCCAATCTCGTCCACCCGCGTCGTGCGCCGCCCGGATCAGACATTCGCCGGGAAGGTGTGTCTAGGCACATTTTCACAACCTGGGTGAACGGATGCTTATTTCATGCAAAGAAGGTCGTTATTCTGAAAAGCGATATCGAAACTTTTCGGCATGTCGCATTTGCTATCCGCAAGTGCCCCGGCCTTCCCGATGAAGGCCGCGCCGGGGCGGTGGCGCGCCATCGCCCCGGCGAGTCCCCGCGGCGGACGGCGCGCGCCTGATCCGATGCCGCCGGGGGACCAGGAGGTCCCGTCAGCGTCGTTCGAAATCCACCGTCTCGCCGACCGGCAGGCCCAGCAGCCGCCGCCGGAGGACATCGAGGCCGAGCTCGGCGGCGCCGAGCCGCACCCAGTCGCGATTGCCGACCAGCCGCGCCTCCCGTTCCACCTCGCCGCGCGGATCGACCACGCCGATCGCGATGCGGCCGCCGGTCTCGGGGCCGTCTTCCAGCGCCACCAGCACCGCCAGTGCATGGCTGGCGCCGCTCTCCACCCGCAGCGCATCGGCCTGCGCCACCGCCGCGGCGGTGAGCGCTTCCCCCGGCGGCAATACCAGGCCACGGCGGAAGCGCGTCTCCGCGCCCGGCACCTGCACCAGCCGCTGCGCGATGCCGCCGCCGGTCAGCGTCTCCACCACCGCCAGCGTGCCGCCGCCGAGTGCGCCGATCACCGCGCCTTCCAGGGTCTGCTCATCCTCGGCCACGATGAAATTGCCCAGGCGTTCGCGCACCGCCGCTTCCAGCGGCGCCAGGATCGCTTCCAGCCCCGCGGCATCGGCGGCGCGGGCCGCGAGCTTGGTCTCGAGCTGCGGGTAATGCGCCTGGAAACCGAGCTTCACCGCGCCGGCCGGCGCCAGATCCTCCAGCCCCGCCAGCATCTGGTCGGCGCGGCTTTCGCCAATGCCGAAGGAATGGAAGCGCTTCAGCCGCGTGACGCCGGCGCGCCCCGCCTTGGCCAGCAGCCGCGGGATGATCTGTTCGTCCAGCATGCGCCGCATTTCCCGCGGCACGCCCGGGGTGAAGTAGAAGCGGGCGCCGGCGATGGTCACCGCGAAGCCGCAGGCGGTGCCGATCGGGTTGTCGATGAATTCCGCCCCTTCCGGCAGCATCGCCTGCTTGCGGTTGTTCGGCGGCATCACCCGGTTGCGGCGGGCGTAGAAGCCCTCCATCCGCTCCAGCCAGGCCTCGTGCAGCACCAGGGGCACGCCGGCCGCCGCCGCCGCCGTTTCCTGGCTGAGATCGTCGATGGTCGGGCCGAGGCCGCCATTGACGATGACCACATCCGCCCGCGCCGCGGCCTGGGCGAAGGCGGCGGCCAGCGCGGCGCGGTCATCGCCCACGGTGGTGCCCCAGGTGACGCCGAGATCGGTCTCGACCAGCCGGCGGGCGATATGGCTGTAGTTGGTATTGACGGTCTTGCCGGACAGGATCTCGTCGCCGGTGCAGAGGATCTCGATGCGCATGGGTTTCCCTTCCCTCATCACCAGGATAGCGGGAAGCTGGCGGCGATGAAGTCACTGCTGATCGTCTACCACTCCAATACCGGCGCGACCCGCCAGATGGCCGAGGCGGTGGCGCGCGGCGCCGTGGCGGAAGCGCGGGTGACGCTGCTGCAGGCGGCGGCGGCGGGGCCGCGGGCGATGCTGGATGCCGATGGCTATGTGCTGGCGACGCCGGAGACGCTCGCCGCCATCGCCGGCCCGATGAAGGATTTTTTCGACCGCTGCTACTACCCGCTGCTGGGGCGCATCGAAGGCCGACCCTATGCGTTGCTGGTCGCGGCCGGCAGCGACGGCGAGAACGCGATCCGCCAGCTGCGGCGCATCGCGACCGGCTGGCGGCTGCGCGCGATCGCGGAGCCGATCCTGGTCCGCACCGGGGCGCAGACGCCGGATGCGATCCTGGCACCGAAGACACTGCCGGACGCGCCCCGCGCCCGCTGCGAGGAACTCGGCGCCGCCTTCGCGGCCGGGCTCGCGATGGGCATCCATTGACGGGCGGACCTTGAGGATCGGCGCGGCCCGGCTTATTTATGTGTCGACCGATCAAGAAAGAAGTACATCGCATGGCCGACCGAGGGCGCCCCAGGAGTTTCGACCGCGAGGAGGCCCTTGGGCGCGGCATGGAACTCTTCTGGTTGAAGGGCTTCGATGGCGCTTCGATCGCCGAATTGACCGGCGCGATGGGCATCGCCTCGCCCAGCCTCTATGCCGCCTTCGGCTCCAAGGAAGGCCTCTTTCGGGAAGCGGTCGCCCGCTACCTCGCGCAGGAAGGCGCGGATATCTGGCAGGCGGTTCTCACCGCCGGTTCCGCCCATGCGGTGATCGAACGCTTCCTGATGGCGACCGCGACGGCCTTCACCCTGGAAGGCCGCCCCACGGGCTGTTTCGTGGTGCTGTCCGCGATCAATGCCGGGGCGGCGAGTGCCGAGGTGCGGGCGGAGCTGCACGCCTGGCGCGAGCGGAACGTGACCGGCCTCACGCAGCACCTGGCCCGTGGCGTGGCGGCGGGGGAGATCGCCGCGGACACGGATCTCGAACAGGTCGCCCGCTTCTATGTGACCGTGCAGCAGGGCATGGCCCTGCAGGCACGCGACGGCGCCAGCCGCGCCATGCTGGAGGCGATCGCGCAATCCGCGCTGGCGGCCTGGGGCCCGCTCACCGCTGGGAAGACGGTCCCCGCCGGCCAGTGATGATGGATGCCGCCGGCCCGGCCGGCGTTCGGCTGCTTGGACGCTGCTTTCCGTCTGGACGCCTTCTGGGCCCGGGGGCCGATGGCTAGCCTGCCGCCGGCACCCCGGCGCCTGGCTGCGCGCCCGGGGCCATCGCCACACAGACGGAGCCCCGCCATGTCCACCGCCGACCTGAAGACGCCGACCGATCTCGGCCGGAATGCCGCGAGGACCGTCAAGGAAGCCCTGAACACCATCCTGGCCGACACCTTCGCGCTCTATCTCAAGACCAAGAATTTCCACTGGCACGTCTCGGGCCCGCATTTCCGCGACTACCATCTGATGCTGGACGACCAGGCCGCCCAGATCTTCGCCACCACCGACGCGATCGCGGAGCGGGTGCGCAAGACCGGCAACACCACCCTGCGCTCGATCGCCGATATCGCGCGGCACCAGACGATCAAGGACAACAACGAGGATTTCGTCCTACCCGCCGACATGCTGCGGGAACTGCGCGACGACAATCTCAGGCTGGTCGAGCAGCTGCGCGATGCGAAGGCCATTGCCGACAAGGCCCGCGACAACGCCACCAGCGCGCTGATCGACACCTGGACGGACGAGGCCGAGACCCGGGCCTGGTTCCTGTTCGAAAGCGCGCGCTGCGACTAACCGGCGTCGCGCGAAACGCTATCCGGCGCGGCGTCCGGACCGGCCAGCCGCAAGGCGCCGGGACGGACGCCGTATTTGCGCAGGATCGCCTTGCTCAGCGCGCTCTCGGACGCATAGCCGACTTCGGCCGCGATCTGGGCAATCGGCTCCGCCGTCCCCGCCAGCCGCTTGCGGGCGGTCGCCAGCCGCAGATCGGACAGGAAGGTCATCGGCGCGGTGCCGGCATGTTTCTGGAAGGCGCGCACCAGCGTCGCGCGCGACGCGACGGCGACCTCCGCCATCGCGTCCAGCGTCCAGTCGCGGGCGAGGTCCCTGAGTATCGCGAGCATCACCCGTGTCGTCGCGCGATCCTGCAGCAGTGACAGCGTCGCATCGCCCGCCGGGTTGTGCTCGACATGGTCGCGCAGCATCAGGACGAACAAGGCGCGCGCGAAGTCGGCCGCGATCATTTCCGATCCCGCCTTCGGGGTATCCAGCTCCTCCCGGATTTCGTCCAGCAGGTGGCGCAGGCGGTCGAATTGCGGATCGCCGCCGGTCCGGATGACGATCTCATCGGGCAACGCGACCACCAGGGGGTTCTCCTCCACCGTCTCGAACAGCAGGCGGCCGCACAGGATCTCGGTATCGCCTTGCGGATCCAGCGTCGCGCGCCGCCGGATGCCGTTGTGGTATCCGCCGCTGATCGGCTGCGGCGCGCCGCCACCCCGGCTGCGGACCACGTGGCTGTCGCCATGCGGCATCAGCAGGATGTCGCCGGCTTCGAGGATGAGCGGGGGCAACCCCGGCCGCTCCAGGATGCAGGATCCGCGGCCGACCAGGTGGAACTGCGCCCAGCCGCGGCCATTGGGCGCGTGCCGCGATTCCCAGCTGCCGCCGAAGCGGCAGACATCCTCGATCACCGGGCGCACCCGGAGTAGCGGGACGAGGGCGTTCAGCAGCTCGGTCGTCCTGGCATCCGCCATCTGCCGCTCCTTGATCCGGCCGGACATCCGGTTGCGCCGCGCGGCCATCCACCGGCGCGGCGGACGGGTCCAGATAGTCCCAGGCGATAGAGCCAGGCATCCGATGACCGAAGGGCCGCATGGCCCGGAGGTCTGAATCGGATGCTCGACCGACCAGGCATCCGATGACCGAAGGGCCGCATGGCCCGGAGGTCTGAATCGGATGCTCGACCGACGAGGCATCCGAAGGCCCGCAGGGCCTGAATCGGATGCTCGATTTACAGGAGGCTATCATGGCGATGCATGATTGGAACAACTACCGAAGTCAGGTGGTCGCGGGCGTCGGCGAACTCGCGAAGCTGACCCCCGATACCGTCAGGGGCTACACGACCCTCGGCGGCGCGGGCACCAAGACCGGCCACCTGGACGCCAAGACGCGCGAACTCATCGCGCTGGCGGTGGCGATCAGCCTGCGCTGCGACGGCTGCATCACCGTGCACGCGGCCGAAGCGAAGAAGCTCGGCGCGACGGAAAACGAACTCGCGGAAGCGCTCGGCGTCGCCGTCTCGATCAATGCCGGCGCGGCGCTGGTCTACTCGACCCGCACCCTCGACGCCTTCAAGGCCGCCTGAAGCGGGTGGCGGCCGGCATCGCGGCAGCGATGGCCGGCCTGCCGCCGCATCCCCTGCAATCGACACCCACCGGAATCCGACCATGACCCACGCCAAGCAGATCCGCCTCTGGACGTCCTCGCTCGATGACCTCCGGAGGTTGCCATGCGTGATTTAAACGACTTCCGCTACTTCGTGGAGATCGTGGAAAGGGGCGGCTTCTCGGCCGCTTCCCGCGCGCTGCAACGCCCGACCTCCACGCTCAGCAACCACATACGCCAGTTGGAGCGCGAGCTGGGGGTGACCCTGCTGGCGCGGTCGTCGCGCCGCGTCGTCATGACGCAGGCCGGGGAGGATTTCTACAAATACGCCGCCGCCGTGATCGAACGCGCCATGGAGGCGGAGACCGTCATGCGCAACCGGTCCAGTGAGGCCCGCGGCACGGTTCGCTACGCCGCCACGATGGATGTGGCGCAATTCGCCATGTCCGGCATGCTGGCGTCCTTCATGGCGCGCTATCCCGCGGTCAAGCTCATCCAGCATCTGAGCGACGTGCCGGTCGACATCATCGCGGACCGGTACGACGTCGCGATCCGCGCCCATTCGGAACCGCTGCCCGACAGCCGACTGATCCAGCGATCGCTGGTATCCGACGCGCCCTGGCATCTGTTCGCCTCGCCCGGCTATCTGCAGCAGACCGGGCCCTTCGCGGCGCCGGCGGATCTGCGGCGGTCCGAGACCCTGCTGATGAAGCGGAATGGCGCCGATCCCGGCCTGCGGCTCACCTCGGAAAGCGATCGCGGCGCGATCGTCGCGCTGGATGTCCAGCCGCGCATGCTGGGCGTCTGCATGGTGACGCTCAGGCGCGCCGCCGAGGCCGGCCTCGGCATCGTCGCGCTGCCGGCCTATGTCTGCCGCGACGAAGTCCGGGCGGGGCGGCTGCGCCGCGTGCTGCCGGGCTGGCTTGCCGCTGAATCGCGGATCACCGCCCTGATGCCGCATCGCCACGGGATGACCGCCGCGACGCGGGCCTTCATCGACCATCTCGCCGCGGCATTTCCCGCCGCGGTCGGCCTGGGTGCCGGGGATCCTGACGGCAACACCGGCGCCTGAGCGGCTGCTCCCGCGGGCGCGGGCATCGCGGATCGGCGCGGCCCGCGCCGGCCCGGTCTATTCCGTCCGCGCGGCCGCCGCCTGCCGCCGGGCGAGGCGCCTGGCGTTCAGGAAGGCCAGCAGCCAGGCCGCGGCGAAGATGCAGAGCAGCCCGATGCCGATGGTGTTCACATTGGCTTCGACGAACTCGCTCGCCGCGCGCAGTCCGCTTTCCGGCGGGATGGCCGCGCCGGCCAGGTCGATGAAGCCCACCAGCCCGATGACCGCCGCCGTCACCGCCGATGTCAGGGTGATGGTGGTGTTGTAGAGCCGCCGGCGATCGGGCGTGATCAGCGCCCAGCGATAGGCCTGCATCATCGCGACCCCCGTCGATGGTGTCGATCAGCGACATGCCGGCGGTGAACAGGATCGGCAGGACCAGGACCGATGACAGGCCGAGACCCTTCGAGGCCTGCGCGGTCGAGACGCCGAACATCGCGACCTCGGTCGCGGTGTCGAAGCCCAGGCCGAACAGGAAGCCCAACGGCAGCATGTGCCAGCTGTGGCGCACCAGCCGCAGGATCGGCCGGAACAGCTTCGTCAGCAGCCCGGCGGGTGCCAGCAGCGGATCATCCGCGTCGGTCATCGCGCCGTCGCCGCCGCGCCGCGCGGCGGAGCGGCGGATGTTCAGGAAGATCTCGACGTTCATGTAGGCGATCGCGAGCAGCAGGGATGCCGAGACGAAGGTGCTGATCGCCTGGCCGACCCCTTGCAGCCGGTCGAACATCTCCATCGACCCGGCGGCCAGCGCCACCACCACGGTCACCAGGATCACCACCGCCGAATGGCCGATCGCGAAGAAGAAGCCGACCGAGACCGGCCGTTTCTTCTCCTGCATCATCTTGCGCGTCACGTTGTCGATGGCCGTGATGTGGTCGGCATCGATCGCGTGCCGCAGGCCGAGGCCATAGACGACGGCGCAGATCCCCAGCAGTTCGAGATTGCCGGCGAAGGCGATCAGCGCCCAGGCCCAGGCGGCGAGGTTCGCCGCCACCAGCGCGCCGCAGAGCACCAGCGCCCGGGTTCGATGCGTCTCAAGCCGGATGTCGCCGGCGGCCGATACGGTCTCTGCCATGTCCACTTCTCGATCGACGTTCGCGCGGGGCGCCTTACGGGTGCCGCGCGCCTTCCGTGCCATTGCCAGCCTGACGCCCATAGCCCGCCGTGACCACCCCGATCGCCAGGAGCCCGCCCGCGACCTGCGCCGGGATGAACAGCAGGGCGGTGCCGGCATCGAGCAGGATCGGACCCGTCGCGACCAGGGCCCCGATGACGAGGGCGGGATTGGCGTAGGAGGATGGCGTGAAGACGATCATCCCGGTCAGCCAGGCACCGACGGCGAAGGGCCCCGCGTCACCGCGCCCGGCGCGGGAGGCGCCGAACACGATGATCATCAGCCCCGCCGTCGCGATCACCTCGCTGGCGGCCAGCGGCCAGCCGGCGGTCGCGACCGGATCGGCGGCGATCGGGAAGACCAGGCGCACCAGCATCGCGCCGGCCAGGCCGCCGACCAGCTGGCAGGCGACATAGGCCAGGGTGCAGCGGGTGGAGCGTTGGCCGCCCAGCCACTGCCCCAGGGTGATGATCGGGTTGAAATGCCCGCCCGATGCCGCGCCGAAGGCGATGATCAGGCCGACCAGCGCGCCGCCGGTCGCCACGGCATGCAGCAGCAGCGCGGCGGCGGTCGGCGCGCCGAAACCCCGCGCGACGATCGCGGAGCCCGCCGCCGCGAACATCAGCATCATGGTGCCGACGCCTTCGATCCCCGCGCGCCGGGCCAGGGGATGGCCGGCGTCACGCTCGAAGAAGCAGGTCCCGGATGGCGGCGGCGCCGTCACAAGCCGGCGCGCTCCGCCGTCGCCCGCTCGTCGTGCCAGCGCTTCTGCACCGCATCCATCCGCTCGGCCAGCTGCGACGGCACCAGGATGCCCTTCTGGAAGCAGATATTCGCGAAGGCGACGGCCCAGCGCTCGTAATAGGTCAGCTTGTTCACCATCTCGCTGCCCAGCGCCTCGACGCCGCGGCGCTTCTCCTCGGTGTTGATGATCTTGTGCAGGTCGAGGACATCGGCCAGCGCGTGGCACCGCTTCTCCCACGGCAGCAGCGTGTGATCGGTGATCTGCACCGGGCCCGCGGCGACGCCGCCGAGATCGTTCGGGATGCGGTTGACGAGGTTCTCGGGCTGACTCATCAGGTCGTTGGCGGACATCACGCGGCCTCCTGCACGGCGGGGTGGACGACGCCGATCATCGCGTCGCGGGTGACGAGGGCGGCGAGCTGGTCCTCGCTGAACGCCTCGGTGCCGGCGGGGCGCTTCGGCAGCACCAGGTAGCGGATGGTCGCGGTCGAATCATGCACGCGCAGCTCGACCGCGTCGGACAGGGTGGTGCCGAATTCGGCGAGCACGGCGCGCGGTTCGATGACAGCGCGGGCGCGGTAGTTGCGCGACTTGTACCAATCCGGCGGCAGGCCGAGCACCGGCCGCGGATAGCAGGAACACAGCGTGCAGACGATCAGGTTGTGCACCGTCTCGGTATTCTCGAGGACGATGAGGTCGGTGTCGTCGTAGAAGCTGATCCCCAGCGCCTCGCAGGTCTTGCGGCCCTGGTCGAGCAGCTGCGCGCGGAAGGCGGGGTCGACCCAGGCGCGCGCCACGACCCGGGCGCCGAGCGCCGGCGTGCGCGAATCCAGCACCTCGATCTGCCGGCGGATCTCGTCGGCGGTGAACAGGCCGCGCTCGATCAGCAACTCCCGCAGCGCGGTCTCCATCAGCTCGTAATAGCCCGGATCCGCATCCTGCGTGATCGGGGCGTGGTCGTGATCATGGTCGTGATCATGGGCATGGTCGTGACCATGGGGTCCGGACGGCGCGGTCATGTCAGATCCTTTCCAGCCAGTTTTCGAAGACCTCGATGGTCAGCGTGTCGTGCCCGGGGCCGGCATAGCCGGGCCAGAGTTCCCGCATCGGGAAGGCGATCCGGTAGTAATGGCGCTTGTCGCCGGCGTTCTGGCCGTAGCCTTCGCGCTCATTGTCGATCTGCAGCGGCTCCATCACCTTGCGCACGACGCCGGCCTTGCCGCGCAGGTAGATCGGCACGCGGTAATGGGCGATGGGCGACCGGCGCATCACCCGGACGGTATCGCCGGGCCGGAAGATCGCCGCCTCGCCGAGGGCGGGGACGATGTCCGGCAGCGGGATCGATGTCTGGACCTGGACCGTCATAGCCTGTCTCCTGGTGTGATCCGGTGCGGCGGCGGGGCCGGCCTCCGCCAGGCGAGCGGGTCGACCGCGGTCACTGGTGTTCACGCGCTTTGCCGCCCAGGAGAACAGCGCATTCCTGAACGCAGCTTTCAGTGGCGCGAACGATGACGGTGCGTTCACGCGATGCGCGTGGCGCGCATGGCATCGTTCAACCGGTGGCACGCAGCGTCGCGATTTTCAGGGGTTCTGGGATGACCTGGCGGTAGCGTAGTCCCTTCGCCACACGAAGGGATCAGGCAGATGGGCATCGTCACCACCACCGACGGCACGGAGATCTTCTTCAAGGATTGGGGGCCGCGCGACGCGCAACCGATCGTCTTCCATCATGGCTGGCCGCTGAGCTCCGACGATTGGGACGCCCAGATGCTGTTCTTCCTGGGCCAGGGCTTCCGGGTGATCGCGCATGACCGGCGCGGCCATGGCCGGTCGTCGCAGACCGATCGCGGCGCCGACATGGACACCTATGCGGCGGATGTCGCCGTCGTCACCGATCACCTTGACCTGAAGAACGCCATCCATGTCGGGCATTCCACCGGCGGCGGCGAAGCCACGCGCTATGTGGCGCGCGCCAGGCCGGGCCGGGTCGCGAAGGCGGTTCTCGTCAGCGCCATTCCTCCGGTGATGCTGCGTTCCGCGACCAATCCCGGCGGCCTGCCGATCGAGGTCTTCGACGGCTTCCGCAAGGCGCTCGCCGCCAACCGGGCGCAGTTCTACCTCGAGGTCGCGAGCGGGCCGTTCTACGGCTTCAACCGGCCGGGCGCGACCAGGATCGAAGCCACCGTGCGGAACTGGTGGCGCCAGGGCATGGAAGGCGCCGCCAAGGCGCATTACGACTGCATCGCGGTGTTCTCGGAAACCGACCTGACCGAGGACCTGAAGCAGATCGACGTGCCCGTGCTGCTGCTGCATGGCGATGACGACCAGGTCGTGCCGATCGGCGCCTCCGCGCATCTCGGCATCAAGCTGCTGAAGCAGGGCAGCCTGAAAGTCTATCCGGGCTATCCGCACGGCATGCTGACCACGCATGCCGACGAGCTGAACGCCGATATCCTGGCCTTCATCAGGCGCTGATCGCCGCATCCCGGAGGATGCCCGGAACGGGCGTCCTCCGGCCGCTATCCTATCGTCAGGGAGGGTGCCTTGAACCAGAGCCGTCATCACAGCCTGTCGCGGCGGGGCTTCTGCTTCTGCTGCGTCGCCGCCACCGCCGCCGGTCTCTCGGGCGGCTGGCTCACGCCGCGCGAGGCCTATGCGCAGTCGCGCAACATCGTCGACCTGATCCGCGAACACGCGGCCACCGACCCGATCGAGGTGACCCGGCTGCGCCGCGACGTCAGCGTGTTCCAGGGGTCCGGCGGCAATGTCGCCGTGCTCACCGGGCCGGACGGGAAGGTGCTGGTCGATGCCGGGATCACCGCGTCGAAGCCCCGCATCCTCCAGGCGCTGTCCACCCTGGGGCGGGAGCCGATCGCGCGGCTGATCAACACCCACTGGCACTTCGACCATGCCGACGGCAATGAATGGCTGCACGGGGAGGGGGCGGCGATCCTGGCGCATGAGAACACCAGGAAGCACCTGCAATCCGCCCAGCGCGTCGATGACTGGGACTTCAACTTCCCGGCCTCGCCGTCCGGCGCGATCCCGCAGGAGGTGATCTCCGCCGATAGAAGCCTGCGGGTCAACGGCTCGACGCTCGAACTGACATGCTATGCGCCAGCGCATACCGACGGCGACATCGCGGTGCTGTTCGCCGAGGCGGATGTGCTGCACACCGGCGACACCTTCTGGAACGGCATCTATCCCTTCATCGACTATTCGACGGGCGGCAGCATCCGCGGCATGATCGCCGCCGCCGAAGCCAATGTCCGGAAGGCGCGGGACACGACCATCGTCATCCCCGGCCACGGTCCGGTCGGCAACCGGGCCGGGCTGGTGGCGTTCCGCGACATGCTGGTCGCCATCCACGCCAATGTGGCGGCGCTGAAGGCGCGCGGCATGTCGGTGGAGCAGGCGATCGCGGCGCATCCGACCGCCGCCTTCGACGAGGTCTGGGGCAAGTTCGTCGTCGGACCCGACTTCTTCACCCGGCTGGTCTACGAAGGCGCCTGACGCAGGCCGGCATGGCGGGGCCCCGGCGACGGGGCCCTTTTTCATGGCAATCGCGCCCCGCCCCGTGGGAGCCTGCGGCAGGTGAGCCTGCACGGGATCCGGGGGTGCCATGGTCACGGAGAACAGCGCGGCGGCGGTGAGCCGGGCCCTGGGTTCGCGCGCGCCCGTGCCGCCACCACCACCGGGGCCGCAACGCTGGCCGGCCTGGTATTTCAGCCTCGTCGATACCCTGTCCGTCGCGCGGGCGCCGGTCATCGCGGCCTGTGCCTACCTGGCGGTGGTCGGCCTGCCCGACCAGTCGGCGGAAGCGGCGCGCATCCTGCTCGACTGGCACTGGTCCTCCCTCATCGTCGGGGTGATCCTGTGGGGGGCCTTTTCCGTCTATCTCGCCATGACCCTGGCGGCGATGGCGAGCCGGGCCTTCCGCATCGATTCCGAGGCCGCCGCGAAGGCCGCGCCGGTGGTGCAGAAGCTGCTGATCCTGCTGCTGCTGGCGGCGCCCTTCCTGGCCGGCTTCTTCGCGCTCGGCGGGCACCACATCATCCTGGGCGTGGTCTCCCCGCTGCTGGACCGGGCGACCTACACGGATTTCCTGGCCCAGGTGGCGACCGAACAGGCCCGGCAGCAGGCGGAGCCGATGCGCATCGCCCGCGCATCCTTCAGCTTCCTGTTGGATTCGAACGTCTTCATCTTCCTCTACAGCCTCGTGGAAACGGCGTTTCGCGGCTTCGCGATCCTGATCCTCGGCTTCTGGTTCGGCCTGCCGGCGATCGGCGTCGCCGGCCTGCTGCTCTGGGCCGTGGTGGCGGGGCTGGCGAATGCCGTCGCCTGGATCCTGGCGCGCCTCGGCCTGCGCGGCCGCCGCCTCGACCCCGCCCGGCCGGTCGTCGCGGCCTTCGACCGCTGGTGCCTCGGCCTGCACGGCCCGACCCTGGAAGGGGTCGCGGTCGCGGTCGGCTGCGGCTTCGCGTTGTGGACCATCGGCTGGGGCATCGCCGAATACCTGTTCGGCCTGTATTTCGAGATCCCGACGCTGCTGTTCCTGCCGGTCTGGGCGACGGCGCTCTGCGCCATCCTGATCGGCCTGGTCCGGCTGTCGGAGCGCCGCCGCATCCCGGTCCTGATGCCCAGCCTGGTCCTCGCGCTGCTGTGGTCCTGCGCCGATATCAGCGACAACCATGAAATCCGACACCAGGTGATCCCGCGGCAGGCGGAGGCGGCGCGGCCGGCGCCGGGCGGCAACGGCGCCGGTTCGTCGGCGCGGGAGCAGGTGGACGCGGATCCCCGCCGGCTGGTGACCGACACCTTCGGGCATTGGCTGGACCAGCGCGGCGACATGGCGCGCTGGCATGACGCGGGCCAGCCCTTCCCGGTGCTCCTGGTCGCCGCGGAAGGTGGCGGTGCCCGCGCCGCCTATTTCACCGCGCTGGTCATGGAGGAGCTGCGCGCCCGTTGCCCGCGCCTGCTGCACCACACCTTCCTGATGGTGGGCGTATCGGGCGGCAGCCTCGGCGCCGCGCTGGTGGCGGCCTCCGCCCAGGCGGCGCCGCCCGCCGCCGGCCAGGATTGCGGCGCGCCGGCGGCGCCGCCGAACGCGGCGCGGGGCGCCACCACCGATCCCGCCCGCGTGCTGGAGGCGGATCTGCTGTCGCCGCTGGTCCGCGGCACGCTCATCTCCGACCTGCTGGCCCGGCTGCTGCCCTGGGACCTGCCCTATGTCTTCGGCGATGGCTGGTTCCGCCGCGGCTGGAACTGGCTGGTGCGCGAACCCATCACCGACGTGACCGACCGATCCCGCTACCTGGAGCGCGCGGTCGATCGCGCCTGGCGCGACCAGACCGGGCGCCGGCTGGAGCAGCTGTCCTTCGGCGGCGTCTGGCAGGGCACGCGCGGCGACGTCCCGGCGCTGATGCTGCTGACCACGGATGTCGCGACCGGCCGGCGGGTCGCGGTCAGCCATGTGACGATGCCCGGCCGCGGCGATGCCCCGGCCAGCGGCTGCGCGGAGCTGCCCGGCATCGACCAGCCGGTGACCGAGATCGCGCGCATGCGCACCCTGGCGGAGGATGTGCCGGGCATCGACATGCCGCTGTCGACCGCGGCGCTGCTCAGCGCGCGCTTCACGCTGCTCAGCCCCGCCGGCACGCTGCCATGCCCCGGCCCGCGCCGCCGCCTGGTCGATGGCGGCTATTTCGAGAATTCGGGGCTGACCACCATGCTCGACGTGATCGACAGCCTGCGCGACATCGCCCGCGACCGACGGGTGGCGCTGGTGATGCTGCGCATCGAGAACAGCCGGGCGACGACGAACCCGTCCAATGTCGCCGGCGCGGCGCCGGAACCCCCCGACGGGTCGCTGGTGGAGCTGGCATCGCCGGTGCGCGCCCTGATGGCGACGCGCGGGGCGCGGGGCGAGCAGGCGCGGGCGGCGGCGCATCGCGTGGTGCAGCTGTCCCGCCAGGCCTGCGCGGGGGCCGCCACGGCGACGCCCTGCATCGATATCCGGGAGGTGGTGCTGGGCCTCGCGCCCGGCTGCGTGCCGATCCCGCTCGGCTGGTCGCTCTCCGACGAGGCCCGGCGGGACATGCAGAACCAGCTGCTCGGCAAGCCCGATGGCGGGCGCCAGGTCTGCGTCAGCCGCGGCGCGCCGGGGCGCGTGCAGAACCGCCTGGCGCTCGACACGGTCCAGCGCCTGCTGGCGCCGCCCCGCTAGGTCCGGTTCGATAGGATTGCGGATTGATCTGGCGGGGCCTAGAATGCGACCAATAGTCGATCAAATCACCAGGGGATGAATTCCATGTCATTGGCCATGAAAGAAGATCTGGGCATAACCAACAAGGGCTGGGGCGTGTGTGGATTTACCAGCACGTTCTATGCCATGTGGGCGCAGAATCCAGGATCGCGTGGCGCTCTGATGAATGCACCGAAGCCTTTCACGGTGCTGGCGGAAATAAAGACTTACCTGATGCTGCTGCTGGCCACGGGGAAGACCGCGGAGTTGAAGTCGATCACCGACTTCACGCGGTCCTTCGGCGCACCATATGATGCGTTCACCATCGATAGTTATGTGGCGCGGATCAACGACGCCGTGGATCTGACCGACGAGCAGATCGTCGGCAACAAGTTGTTCGGTATCGCCATGCCGCCGACCTGCGTGGCGGATTATGCCAAGCGCATCTGGGGCTATGATTGCGCCATCACGACGGGCGATGCGGGTGGCAACGCCATCATCGGGGTCCAGAGCAGCGCATATCCGACAATGACGGCGTATCGCGGACTCTGTCACTATATGTATCGCTACAACAATCGCATCTATAGCTGGGGGAAATCCTTCGGGTCGGTGGCGGAAGCCAATTCTAAATACACCGTGGTCTGGACGCTCCGTCTGGATAAATGACGGATACCTCTTCCTCCTGATCCGCATCCGCATGACCGACTGCGGGTGAGGTTGCCGGGGCGGGTGAGGTGACCCGTCCCGGTCAGCCTGCCGGTGGTGCCGCCTGCCCTTGCATGATAGGGGCGTATGCCTATATCGCGTGGGACAGTCAGCGGGCGGGGTGCCGATGCCGGGTTCGGGAAAGCTGGAGATGCGCAAGGGCGAATGCTTCGCGACCGCGGTCCGCAAGGCATCGCGCCGCCTGACGCAGCTCTATGACGATGCGCTCGCGCCCAGCGGCCTGCGGTCGACGCAGTTCTCCATCCTGGCGGAACTCGCCACGCGGGGAAAAGCGCCGACGCTGACGGAGCTGGCGGAGGCGATGGTGTCGGACCGGTCCGCGCTCGGCCACGCGCTGCGGCCGCTGGTGCGGGATGGCTTCGTGGCCCTCGAACGGGACAGGGCGGACGGGCGCGCGCAGCGGATCGTGCTGACCGGGGATGGCCGGGACAAGTGTGGGGAAGGCCTGGTGCAGTGGCGGGCCGCGCAGCAGGCCATCATCGGGCTGTATGGCGATGCCTGGGCGGAGAGCCTGCGGGCCGCGGTGCTGACCATCGCCCATGACGACCGCTTCGGCAGCCTGGCGCAGGACGCCGCGCGATGACCGACGCGGACACCGCGAAGCAGCTGGACAATCCGGTCTGGGCGGCCCTGACCACCGGCCATGGCGCCCTGGCGGAAGGCGGCCCGCTGGCCTGGCGCTACCCGCCCGACATCGCGCCCTTCGCCGCGATCACGGACCGGACGGCGGCTTCCTTCGCGGCGCTTGCGGCGCTGGTGCCGCCCGGGGGCCGGCTCGCGCTGGCCACGGCCGACCAGCTGGCGCCGCCGGCCGGGCTGGCGATCGACCGGCAGGCGCCGATCATCCAGATGGTCCTGGACGCGCCGATCGCCGTGCCGCCGGCGGCACCGGACCATGTGCCGCTCAGCGCGGGCGATGTCGCCGACATGCTGGATCTCGCCGGCCGCACGCGGCCCGGCCCCTTCGGCCCGCGCACCATCGCGCTCGGCGATTATATCGGCATCCGGGCCGGCGGCGTGCTCGCGGCCATGGCCGGGGAGCGGATGCGGTTCGGCTGTTGCGTCGAGATCAGCGCCGTCTGCGTCGACCCCGCGCATCGCGGCAAGGGCCTTGCCGCCATGCTGATGGCGCGGCTCGCGCACCGGCTGCAGGCGCGGGCGCTGACGCCGTTCCTGCATGTCTTCGCGGACAATGCGGGCGCGATCGCGCTCTACGAAAAGCTCGGCTTCACGCGGCGCCGCACCCTGCAGCTGACCGTCCTGTCGAAGGCGCGGTCCTGATCCCCATCCGATGGAGTTTCCATGCAGTTCGCACCCTTCGGCCGGACCGGCCTGAGCGTCTCCCGGCTTTGCCTGGGCACCGGCACCTTCGGCAAGCAGACCGATGAACAGGAAGCCTTCCGCATCTTCGACAAGGCGGCGGATGCCGGCGTCAACTTCATCGACACGGCGGATATCTATCCGGGCGGCGCCGACCCGGTGGAACTCGGCAGTGCCGAGGTGATCACCGGGCGCTGGCTGCAGGACAGGCGCGGCCGCTTCATCCTGACCAGCAAGGCCGGCGGCGCGATGGGCCCCGCGCCATGGGACCAGGGGTCATCGCGGAAGCATCTGCTGGATGCGATCGATGCGTCCCTGCGGCGGCTCGGCTGTGACTACATCGACCTCTACCAGCTCCATATGGACGACGCCGCGACGCCGATCGACGAAACCGCGGAGGCGCTCGACACCATCGTGCGCTCGGGCAAGGCGCGCTACATCGGCGTGTCCAACTACCTCGCCTACCGGCTGGCGCGGGCGATCGGCCGCCAGGACACGCTGCGGCTCACGCGCTTCGTCTCCGTGCAGCCGCGCTACAACCTGCTGTTCCGCGAGATCGAGCGGGAGCTGCTGCCGCTGGCGCGGGAAGAAGGCTTGGCGGTGATCCCGTTCAACCCGCTGGCCGGCGGCCTGCTGAGCGGCAAGTACCGGCACCAGGACGCGCCGGATACCGGGCGCTTTTCCGCCGAGGTCGGCCAGTTCGGCGCGATGTACCAGGCGCGCTACTGGCATGAGCGCGAATTCTCGACCATCGCGCGGCTGAGCGAAATGGCCGCCGCGGCCGGCCGGCCGCTGGCCACGCTGTCCGTCGCCTGGATCCTGGCCAACCCCGCCATCACCTCGGTGATCCTGGGCGCGAGCCGCGCGGATCAGCTGGCCGCGACGCTGGCGGCGGCGGACGACATCCTGCCCGGCGATCTCAAGGCCGCGCTGGACGAAGTGTCCGTCGAATACCGGCGTGGCGATGCGGTTCGCTGAGCAGGATGCGCTCGATCGCGTGCTTCACGGTTCTCGGTGAGTCCACCTCAACCGATCACGCTCTCACAACGATTGGAGAATGACGATGTCTGTGTCGAACAAGACGATCCTGGTCACCGGCGCCAATCGCGGCATCGGCGCGGCGGTGGTGCGGGAACTGCTGAAGGCCGGTGCCGGCAGGATCTACGCCACTGCCCGCGATATCGCATCCCTGCCGGATTTCGGCGATGCGCGCGTCGTGCCGCTGCAACTCGACATCACGAGCGATGCGTCGGTCGATCGCGCCGCCGGGGTCGCGGCGGATGTCGACCTGCTGCTGAACAATGCCGGGACCCTGGGGTTCGGGGATGCGATCACCAGCCCGCAGGCGGTGATCGAGGCGGACATGAACACCAATTTCTACGGCACGCTGCGCGTCATCCGCGCCTTCGCGCCGGCCTTCGTCAGCCGCGGTTCCGGCACCATCGCGAATGTGGTCAGCGTCGTCGGTCTCGCCGCGGTCCCGGCGCTCGCCGGCTATTCGGCGTCGAAGGCCGCGTTGCAATCGCTGACCCAGGCGTTGCGCGGCACCCTGGCGCCGTCCGGCGTCACGGTGATCGGCATCTATCCCGGCCCCGTCGATACGGACCTGGCCAAGGCCATCCCGCTCGAGAAAGCGACGCCCGAGCATGCGGCGGCGCAGATCGTGCGCGGCCTCGAACAGGGCCAGACGCACATCTTCCCCGATCCCACGGCGCTGCAGATCGAACAGCTCTGGGCGACCGATGGCCGCCAGCTGGAAACCGCGATGCAGCTTGGCTGAGCCGGTATCGGCGCCGCCCGCCTGGCTTCGGGCGGGCGCCGCCGCCTGTCTTGAGAGCACCCTTTTGCCGGCTCCCGCGTTGAAGGGCGACACGGCAAGAGGGAGTGGCCGGCATGGCAAAGTCGATCCTCATCATCGGTGAAGATCCCAGCCAGATCGATTTCGCGGCACCGGATGCGCCGCCCGGCATGTCCGCGGCCAAGGTCAGGGATGGGCTGCGCGGTTCCATGTGGCGCCTCGAAGCCGCGGGGCACGCCGCGACCCTGCTTCTCACCCGGGACGCCGAAACGGTCGAAGCGCAGGTGACGGAAGCGCTCACCGATGCGCGCTATGACGTGATCGTGGTCGGCGCCGGGCTGCGCACCCTGCCGCCCATGGCGGCTCAGTTCGAACGGCTGATGAACGTCATCCACGAACGGGCGCCCAACGCCCGGCTGGCCTTCAACAGCCAGCCCGGCGATTCTGACGTGGCCGCGCTCCGCTGGCTGCGGCGGGTCGCTTAACGCGCCGCGGTCGCCCGCATGGTCGCGGCCTGGTCCTCGCTGACCGGCGCCGCGGCGTTGCCCCAGCTGTTGCGGATATAGGTCAGCACATCGGCCACCTGCCGGTCCGACAGCCGCCAGCCGAAGGATGGCATGGCCGGGCCGGTGGGCGACGCGTCCGTCGCCGCGGACTGGACGCCGGCGATCACGATGCGCAGCAAGGTGGTGGGGTCGCCCTGCTGCACCACGGCATTGCCGGCCAGGCGCGGAAACAGCCGCTCCACGCCTTCGCCGGTGCCGACATGGCAGGCGCCGCAATTATCGGCATAGATCGCCTGGCCGGCGCGCATGCGCGGGTCGGTCGCGGCCACCGGCGCCGGCGCCGCGGCGTCGCCGGGCGCGCCGCGTTCGCGCAGATAGGTGGCGATGGCGGTCAGGTCGGCCTCGCTCATCCGGCTGGTGGATGCCGTCACCACCTCCGCCATCGGACCGCTGGCGGCGCTGCGCGCGTTGCGGCCGGTCTTCAGGTATTCGACGATCTCCTGCACCGACCAGCCGCCGATGCCGATCCGCGGATCGCCGGTGATGTCGGGCGCGAACCAGGCGAGCAGGTTGCCGCCCTGGAAGGCGCGGCCGCCGCTGTCGGCGCCGAAGCTGTTCCGCGGCGTGTGGCAGGTGCCGCAATGGCCCAGCCCCTCCACCAGATAGGCGCCGCGATTATAGACCTCGGACCGGCCGACCGCGGGCTGGAACTCGCCCGGCGTGAAGAACAGCTGGTTCCAGCCGGCCATCAGCACCCGCATGTTGAAGGGGAAGTTCAGCGTGCCGCGGTCCACCACGTTCCGCGCCGGCGGCACCGTGCGCAGATAGGCGTAGATGTCGGCGATATCCTGCCGCGTCACCAGCGTGTAGTTCGGATAGGGAAAGGCCGGGTAGAGATGCGCGCCGTCGCGCCGGATGCCGCGCTGCATCGCGCGCCGGAAATCCGCCTCGCTCCATTGGCCGAGGCCGGTTTCGTCATCCGGCGTGATGTTGGGCGTCATGATCGGCCCGAACGGCGTGTCGAGCCGCACCCCGCCCGCCATCAGCCGGCCGCCCGGCGTGGTGTGGCAGGCGGCGCAGTCCCCGGCGGTGACCAGGGCGCGGCCGCGCTCGATGCTGGTGAAGTTGTCGGGCGCCGCCTCGGCCGGGCCGATGGCGAGCAGCAGGGCGGCGGCGGCCGCCAGGCGGCGCAGCGCGGCGGGGAAGGGCCGGCGGCTCATGTCCGCACCAGCGGCTGTCCGACGTTCCTGAGATACTGGTCGCGGATGGCGTCCACCATCATGCAGCACAGCGCGCCGACCGTGCCGGTCGGGT
>DASYDR010000344.1:0-3158 GCA_036499545.1 Roseomonas sp.
CATCCGGGAGGTGGAGGCCAAGGTCGGCCGCCCGATCGGCATCCTGGCCGATGTCCAGGGCCCGAAGCTGCGCGTCGGCCGCTTCGCCGGCGGCCGGGTGCATCTGCAGACCGGCCAAGCGCTGCGCCTGGATCTCAACCCGACCCCGGGCGATGCCACCCGCGTCCAGTTGCCGCACCCGGAGATCATCGCCGCGGCGCAGATCGGCACCACCCTGCTGCTGGATGACGGCAAGCTGCGGCTGCGCGTGGTCCGCAAGCGGGAGGACCACCTGGAGACGGAGGTGGTGGTCGGCGGCCCGCTTTCCGACCGCAAGGGCGTCAATGTCCCGGACGTGGTGCTGCCGATCCCGGCGCTGACCGAGAAGGACCGCGAGGACCTGGCCTTCGTGCTGGACCAGGGCGTCGAATATATCGGCCTGTCCTTCGTGCAGCGGCCGGAGGATGTGGCGGAAGCCAAGGCCATCGCCGGCGACCGCGCCTGGATCATGGTGAAGATGGAGAAGCCGCAGGCGGTCGAGAATCTCGACGGCATCCTGGCGCTGACCGACTGCGTCATGGTGGCGCGCGGCGATCTCGGTGTCGAATGCCCGCCGGAGGAGGTGCCGCTGATCCAGAAGCGCATCGTCCGCGCGGCGCGCGCCCTCGGCAAGCCGGTGGTGGTCGCGACCCAGATGCTGGAGAGCATGATCACCGCCCCGTCGCCGACCCGCGCCGAAGCGTCGGACGTCGCGACCGCGGTCTTCGACGGCGCCGATGCGGTGATGCTCTCGGCCGAGACCGCGGCCGGGCAATATCCCTTCGAGGCGGTCAACATGATGGACCGCATCGTGGCCCGGGTGGAGCAGGATCCGGACTGGCGCGCCCAGACCGATGCCCGCCGCCCGGCGCCGGAGCATACCTCGGCCGGCGCCATCGCGACCGCGGCCCGCCAGGTCGCCGACACCATCGAGGCGGAGGCGATCGCCACCTTCTCCTCCACCGGCTCGACCACGCTGCGCGTGGCGCGGGAACGGCCGGCGGCGCCGATCCTGGGCCTGACCGCCAGCGAGACCACGGCGCGGCGCATGGCGGTGATCTGGGGCGTGCACCCGCTGGTGGTGAACGAGATCCATTCGATGACCGAGATGGTCGCCCGCGCCTGCCGCGCGGCGCAGGCCGAAGGCTTCGCCGCCACCGGCGACGAGGTGGTGGTGACCGCGGGCGTGCCCTTCGGCACGCCGGGCACGACCAACGCGCTCCGGGTCGCGATCGTCAAATAGCGCCCCATTCACCGGCCGGAGGATCCGATGCGCATCGCCTTCCTCACCGACCGGCCGGGATCGCCGGACGACCAGGCGCCGGTCTTCGGCCTGGGGCCGGAGGCCGCGCCGATCCGCTGGGGCTTCCTCGAGCTGACCGAGGATGTCGCGTCGCCCGAGGGCTGGGCCTGGCTGCCGCGGCCCGGCCGGTCCGATGTGCGCTTCACCGCCGCCGAGGAGGTGATCGGCACCTGCCTCAAGCATCTGGCGCGCGGCCCGCAGGCCGGGTTGCTGGTGCATGTGCACGGCGCCGGCAACCCGGCGCCGCTCAGCTTCGCCCGCACCGGCAAGCTCTGCACCCTCTATGGCGGCGAGGACCTGGAGCTGATGGGCCTGGTCGTGAGCTGGTCGACCGGCGGCTTCGGCGTGGCCGACTACCTGGCGGCCCGGCGCCGGCTGCTCACCGCCCCGGATGCGCTGGCGGGCGCCCTGGCGCAGCTCTTCCAGGCACTGGCGCTGCGCGAGCCCGGCAGCGGCGACGCCTTCCTGCTGGCGCACAGCCTCGGCAACCATCTGCTGGGCTGCGTCGCGGGCGCGCTGTGGGAGGATGATCCGGAAGCGCTGCAGCCGGCCTTCCGGGAAGTGCTGCTCTGCGCCGCCGATGTGGATGACGACGCGCTCGGCCCCGAAGGGCAGCTCGAGCAGGTGGAGCGGATCGGGCAGGAGATCCATGTCTACGCCTATCCGAATGACGGGCTGCCCGGCCTGTCCTTCTTCGGCGGCTTCTTCATCCCCGGCCGCGAAGGCCCGGCGCTCGGCAATCTCGGCCCGCGCCCGCGCGCCGCATCGACGCCGGGCGGCACCCCGATCGATACCGTCTTCTGGCTGCCGGCGGCGCCGCCGGTGACGCTGCCGAACGAGCCCGACCCCGTCCACCACTACTGGCATACGGAGCCGGTGATGATTGGCGACCTGCGCGCGGTGCTGCGCGCCGTCTCACCCAAGCGAATGCCCTGGCGAAGCTGGAACCTGTTCGATCGCCCGAGCTGGACGATCAGGGGGCGGGACCCGGCCTGACCGCACCGCGCTCCTTCGCCAGCAACGCGCGCTTGCGCTCCACGCCCCAGCGGTAGCCGGTCAGGTCGCCGCTCTTGCCGACCACGCGGTGGCAGGGGATCGCCAGGCCGACGGGGTTGCTGGCGCAGGCCCGCGCCACCGCGCGGGTCGCGTCCGGCCGGCCGAGGCTGGCCGCGAATTCGGCATAGTGCCGGGTCTCGCCGAAGGGGATCCGGGCCAGGCCTTCCCAGACCTGGCGCTGGAAGGCGGTGCCGCGGAGGTCGAGCGGCAGGGCGAGCGCCGCCTTCGGTTCCGCGATGAAATCCACCACCTGCTGCACGATCGCCGCCAGCGCCGCATCGGCCGCTTCGATCCGGGCCCGCGGGAAGCGGGCGGCCAGATCGCCGCGCAGCGCCGCCTCCCCCTCCCCGAAGCCGATGAAGCAGACGCCCTTGTCGGTGGCGCCGACCAGCAGCGGGCCGAACGCGCTGTCGGCCAGGGCGGCGCGGATCACCTCCCCCTCGCCGCCGCGGCGGGCGGCGCCCGGCGTCATGCCCAGCACACGGGATGGCTGCTCATAGACCCGGCTCTCGCTGCCATAGCCGGCACCGGCGACCGCATCCACGACCCGGGCGCCCTCCGCCAGCGCGGCCGAAAGGCGGCGGGCGCGGACATTCTCGGCATAGCTGCGCGGCGTCACGCCGGTGATGTCGCGGAACATGCGCAGGAAATGGTGCTTGGCGTAGCCGGCATGGGCGGCCAGGCGCTCGAGCCCCGGCATCGCCTCCTCCTGCTCGATCAGGTCGCACGCGGCGGCGACGGCGGCGGCGTGCAGCGCCGCGCGCTCACCCTTCGGGTCGCA
>DASYDR010000345.1:0-12474 GCA_036499545.1 Roseomonas sp.
TAAGGGTCGAGGCGAAGGCTGGACCAGATCCGGGACATCGCCGGGCTCCTGCATGACTGTCGGCGATCTGCAACATAAGCTTCGCCAGGTCATCGCGCAGGTGCATAATTTCGATAATAGTTTTCATGATTCATGATAACGGGAGCGGGTCATCATGGCGCCGATGCCGAATCCGGAGCTGCTGCGATCCCTGGTCGCGGTGGTCGAGATGCGCAGCTTCACCCTCGCCGCCCAGCGGCTGGGGCTGCGGCAATCCACGGTCAGCCAGCATATCAAGCGCCTGGAGGAAACCCTCGGCCGCCATCTCCTGGCGCGCGACACCCATTCGGTGGCGCCGACGCCGGATGGCGATGCGCTGATGGGCTTCGCCCGCCAGGTGCTGGATGCGCATGAACGCATGGACCGCTTCTTCCAGGGGACGGAGCTGCGCGGGCGGCTGCGCTTCGGCGTTTCGGAAGATTTCGTGCTGTCCGGGCTGCAGGACGTGCTGGCGGGTTTCGCGGAGCGCCATGACGCGGTGGACCTGGAACTGACGGTCGGGCTGAGCGGGCTGCTCTATGAGCGGTTCGACGCCGGGGAACTCGACGTCATCTTCGCCAAGCGCCGCACCGGCGATACCCGCGGCCAGGTGGCCTGGCGGGAGCAACTGGCCTGGATCGGCCGGCCGGGCATCCGGCCCGACCCGCACCAGCCCTTGCCGCTGCTGCTGTATCCGCCGCCCAGCATCACCCGGGAACTGGCGCTGGGAGCCTTGGAAAAGGCCGGCCGCGCCTGGCGGGTCGCCTGCACCAGCGGCAGCCTGAGCGGGCTTTGCGCCGCCGCCTGGGCGGGGCTCGGGGTCGCGCCGCATTCGCCGCGGCTGATCCCGCGCGGCCTGGCCGCCCTGCCCGCCTCGCGCTCGCTGCCGGCGCTGGACGAGATCGAATTCGTGGTCATCGGGCCCGGCCAGCATCACGCCATGGCTTCGGCGCTGATCGCGGTGATCCTGCGCAATGCCGGCCGCATCCAGGACGCGCCCAGGCCTGAGTGATACCGCCGGGCCTTGTCGCTGATCTGGCTGCCACCGCGCTGTCCGGGGCGAGGCTCGGCGGCATCGCGCGGGGTCGGCGGGGCGGGTGCTGCGGCTTTCGGGTTACGATTCTTAATGCCGCGCAACATCCCTGCAAGACGCTATTGCGAGTCATTATCATTAGCGGTAGAGGAAATTTGCTTGGACGCCGGATTTGCCGGGTCCGACCCGCGTGACGCGGGAGGGGAAAGTTAATGAGAGGGATGATCCGGTGACGAGGACGAACACGCTGCGGACAGCGGTTTCGCATAGTGCGCTCGGGGCCAGTCTGGCGGTGGGGTTCGCGGCCGGCATCGCCACGCCGGCCCAGGCGCAGACCGCCGCGACGCCGGCCGCGGGCGGCGCGGTCGCGCTGCCGGCGATCGATGTCGAAGGCCGCCAGCCGGACAACCAGCTGCGCGCCGGCACCGGTCTCGGCCGGTTGCAGGGTCCGATCCAGAGCCTGCCGCAGACCATCCAGGTCATTCCGCAGGAAGTGCTGCGCCAGCAGAACGTGACGACGCTGGAGCAGGCGCTGCGCAACGTGCCCGGCGTCACCTCCTCGATCGGCGAGGGTGGCGGCGGCGTCAACGGCGACCAGCTGCGCATCCGCGGCTTCACCGCGCAGAACGACCTCTACATCGACGGCCTGCGTGATTTCGGCAGCTATCGCCGTGACGCCTTCACCTTCGAGGATGTGCAGGCGCTGCTCGGCCCGTCCGGCACCTCCTTCGGCGCCGGCTCGGCCGGCGGCGCCGTCAACGTCAACAGCCGCACACCGCATCTGGGCAACGCCTACAACGCGGTCGTCACCGGCGGCATGGGGCCCTTCGCGCGCGGCACCATCGACCTGAACCAGCAGATCGGCGAAAGCACCGCGCTGCGCCTGAACCTCATGGGGCAGACCGGCCGCATCGTCGACCGCAACCTCGATTCCGGCGAGCGCTGGGGCATCGCGCCGTCCATCGCCTTCGGCCTCGGCACCAACACGACCTTCAGCCTGGAATACCTGCACTACGAGTATGACGAGGCGACCGATGCCGGCATCCCGGTGCTGGCACGCCCTGGCGCCACGGTCGGCCGGCCGATCACCGAATACGGCCTGCCGCGCGCGACCTGGTACGGCACGCCGGGCGACCGCGATCGCTCGACGGTGGACCGGGTGACCGCCCGCCTGCAGCATCGCGCCACCGACTGGCTGACGCTCTACAATGACACCCGCGTCGGCTTCCAGGATCGCCGGTTCAGCTACACGATCATCGGCTGCGATGCGACCTGCGCCGGCCGCTTCTTCAACCGTGGCACCGGCACGCCGCAATACACCTTCAACGGCGGCGGCTCGCCCTACGAGAGCACGACCTGGGGCGTGCAGAACGTGACCACCGCGGTCGCGCGCTTCAACACCGGATCGCTGCGGCACGAGGCCACCCTCGGCGTCGATGCCTGGTACGAGGATTATGAGCGCGTCGGCTACACCTATGGCGCCGACCGCACCGCGTTCCGCGGCAATCTGTTCGCGCCGGACAATAACACCATCTACGGCTACAATCGCTCCACAGCCAACAATGCGACGCGGCGCGCGCAGACTACGGCGGTCGGCGTCTTCGCCAGCGAGCGCGTCTGGTTCACGCCGCAGATCTCCGTCCTCGGCGGCATCCGCTGGAACCGCTTCCAGACCGACTACCAGCAGTTCGGCCCGGGCTTCCCGCAGTCCGAATTCAATGCCGACAACAATTTCTGGGATCCGCGCGCAGCCGTCATCTGGGAACCGACGCCGAACCAGACCTACTACTTCTCGTACTCGCGCTCGACCTTCGCGCCCGGGTCGAACTTCAGCACCCAGCCCGGCCAGGCGACGGCGAACACCACCGCGCTGGAGCCGGAGCGCAACACGATCTACGAGCTGGGCGGGCGCGTGAACGTGCTGGACGGCCGGCTCGGCCTCAGCGCGTCGATCTACCAGATCGAGAAGAACAACGCGACCGAGACCGATCCGATCACCGGGACCGCCTTCTCCTCGGGTGACCGGCAGCGGGTGCGCGGCATCGATATCGGCGCCACCGGCCGCATCACCGATGCCTGGACGATCAACGCGCGCTACAGCTACCTCGACAGCGAGATCACGCGCTCGCTGACGCCGGCCAATGTCGGGCGCGAAGTCGCGCTGGTGCCGAAGCACTCCGCCACCCTCTGGACGACCTATGAGATCAACCAGGGCCAGCCCTGGAACCTCACCCTTGGCGGCGGCGTCACCTTCAGCAGCCGGCAATACCTGAACCCGGCGAATACCGCCGAAGTGCCGTACACCCTGTCCCTCGATGCGCTGATCTCGCACCGGATCAACGACAACCTGACGGTCAACCTGAACGGCTACAACCTGGGCGACCATCGCAACTACACCCAGCTCTGGACCAACCGCGCCGTGCTCGGCGCCGGCCGGACCGTGCTGCTCTCGCTCGCCGCCAGCTTCTGACGCGGCCGCCCGCGGGGGCGCAGAACGGGGGAGGGGCCTGCAACGGCCCCTCCCCTTTTTCCTGTCCCGGGCTCTGGCCTAGGATGACAGACCGACTTTCTGGAGCCTGACGATGCTCGTCCATATCCCCAACGTGCTGACCGCCGAAGAACTGGCCCATATCCGCCGCGTCCTCGAAGCCGCCGAATGGGTGGACGGCAAGGTCACCGCTGGCGACCAGTCCGCCAAGGCGAAGCAGAACCTGCAGGTGCCGGAACAGTCGCCGACCTCACGCGAACTCGGCGAGATCGTGCTGCGCGCACTCGGCCGCTCGCCGCTCTTCACCTCGGCGGTGCTGCCGCTCCGCGTCTTTCCGCCGCTGTTCAACCGCTACGATGTCGGCATGGTGTTCCATGCCCATGTCGACAACGCGATCCGCGCCGTCGGCGGCGGCGGCGGGCGCATCCGCACCGACGTCTCCTCCACCCTCTTCCTGACGCCACCCGAGGAGTATGACGGCGGCGAACTGGTGATCGAGGACACCTACGGCACCCAGGCGGTGAAGCTGGCGGCGGGCGACATGATCGCCTACCCCTCCACCAGCCTGCACCGGGTGAACCCGGTGACGCGCGGCAGCCGCTGGGGGTCCTTCTTCTGGACCCAGTCGATGGTCAAGGATGACGGCCAGCGGCGCCTGCTGTTCGACATGGACATGGCGATCATCCAGGCGCGCCAGTCCCTGCCGGACGACCACCCGAGCGTGCTGGGCCTGACCGCCTGCTACCACAACCTCATGCGCATGTGGTGCGAGGTCTCGTAGGACCCCGCACCACATGCGTCAGGAGGCGATGCGGTCGGTCTCCAGCGCGGCGTCGTTATCGGCCTCGGGTGCTGCCTTCAGCGCGATCGCGGTCAGGCCCGCCGCGATCATGAAGGCGCCGACCAGCCAGAGCCCGGCCTTGGGCGAGCCGGTCAGGTCGCTCAGGAAGCCGGTGATATAGGGGCCGGCGAAGCCCGCCAGATTGCCGAGCGAATTGATCAGCGCGACGCCGCCCGCCGCCGCGGCGCCGGCCAGGAACATCGTCGGCAGCGGCCAGAAGGTCGGCAGCGCGCAGCAGATGCCCATGGCGCAGATCGTCACCGCGATCATCGTGGTGAAGGGCGACTGCAGATAGAGCGCGACCGGGATCGCGAGACCGCCGATGATTGCCGGGATCGCGACATGGAAGACGCGTTCCCGCGTGCGGTCGCCATGCCGCGCCCAGAGCACCATGGCAATGGCGCCGAAGACATAGGGGATCGCCACGATGAAGCCCTGCTGCAGCACCGAGTAGCGGGTATCGAAGGCCTGCTGGAAGCCGGCGATGATGGTCGGCAGGAAGAAGCCGACGGCGTAGAGCCCGTAGACGATGCCGAAATAGACGAAGGCCAGCGCCAGGATGCGCGGCTGCGTCAGCGCCTTGCGCAGCGGGTAGTGGTAGCGCTGGCTGGTCTGCTCCTGCTCCGTGTCGATTTCGCGCTGCAGCCAGGCACGTTCTTCCGGCCGCAGCCAGGTGGCGTCCTTCGGCCGGTCGGTCAGATAGAACCAGCACCAGACCCCGACCAGGATCGCCGGCAGGCCTTCGACCAGGAACATGAAGCGCCAGCCGTCCAGCCCGAAGACCAGGTCATGGCCGATGGTGATCAGCCAGGCCGACAGCGGCGCGCCGAGCACGGAGGAAAGCGGGATCGCGACCATGAACAGCGCGATGGCGCGTGCCCGTTCGCGCTTCGGGAACCAGAAGGTCAGATAGAGGATGATGCCGGGGAAGAAGCCGGCTTCCGCGATGCCGAGCAGGAAGCGCAGCACGAACATGGTGCTGGCGTTCGGCACGAAGGCCATGGCGGCGGCGATGATGCCCCAGCTCACCATGATGCGGGCGATCCAGCGCCGGGCGCCGACCTTGTGCAGGATCAGGTTGCTCGGCACTTCCAGCAGCAGGTAGCCGATGAAGAAGATGCCGGACGCCAGGCCGAAGGCCGCGCGGTCGAAGCCCAGCGCGTCGTTCATGCCGTGCGGCGCGGCGAAGCCGATATTGGTGCGGTCGAGGTAGTTGATGAAATAGAGCAGCCCGAGGAAGGGCAGCAGGCGCAGGGCGACCTTGCGCATCACCTGCGCGCGCATCGCGGCTTCGGCGGACATGGCATCAGGCGAATCCGGCACGCCCATTCCTCCCGGTTCGGTTGCGGGATTGCCCGCCCCACATTGTACGAATCGGTGGAAAGTGTAGCGGTCGCGGCCGAGCGCATAAGTTACGAAGATGTCAGGCCCGGCCGCCCGGCATGATCAGCCCCTGGCCGCCGCCGGCGGCGGGCGGAAGCTGATCGCCATGCGGTTGTAGGTGTTCATCAGCCCGATCGCGATGGTCAGGTCCGCGAGCTCCTTCGGGCCGAATTCCGCCGCTGCCTCGGCATAGGCGGCATCCGGCACCGCGGTTTCTGCGACGCGGGTCACCGTCTCCGCCCAGGCCAGCGCGGCGCGTTCGCGGGCCGAGAAGAGCTTGCCGCCTTCGCGCCAGCCCTGCACCAGCACCAGCGTCTCGACCGGCATGCCTTCCTTCAGCAGGTCGCGCGAATGCATGTCCATGCAATAGGCGCAGCCATTGATCTGCGAGATGCGCAGATAGACCAGGTCGATCAGCATCTTCGGCAGGCCGCATTGCGTGACATAGCCATAGACGCCGCCGAGCGCCTTCATGCCGCCGGGGGCGGCGGCCGTGTAATCCAGACGTTGGGTCATCGGTGCCGGTTCCCTCAATGGGCGTCGGGGGTGGTGAGGACCTGCTCGTCCGAGCCGGCCACGAAAATCGCCAGGAGCTGCGCCGCTTCGGTGGCGCTGGCATTCTCGCTGACGCGGTGATGGGCGCCCGGCAGCTCGTACCAGCTCTCGCCGGCGCGATAGACGCGCACGGGCTCGTCATCGACCTGGCTGCGGATCGCGCCGGACAGCACATAGGCGTAGATGAAGGCCGACCCCGCATGGCGATGCGGTGCCGAGGCGACGCCCGGCGGATAGCTCACCACCAGCGCTGTCAGGCTGCGGCCCGGGATGTTCGGGATGGCGTGCTGGAAGACCGGCGTCACCGTCTCATGCGCATCGGCCGCGGCCAGCGGGGCAGCCGCCAGGGGAATGGCCGCCAGGGCAGCGGCGGCGAACAGGGTCCGGAAAGCCATGATGCTTGCTCCCATCGGTTTCGATGACAGGAGATTGGGCGCCGGATGGGTCACACTGAAGACCCAAGACCTGGCTGGTTTATTGTACCATCATTGGCCATGGCCGCGCGCATCCGCATCGCCCTCGACCGCGGCGCCAAGGCGCCGCTCACCGCCCAGATCCATGCCGCGGTCGCGGGGGCGATCCGCGACGGCAGGCTCGCCGCCGGCGCGCGGCTGCCCTCATGGCGGGACCTGGCGGCCCAGCTCGGCGTCGCCCGCGGCACCGTGCGCGCCGCCTATGAACGGCTGATCGACGAACAGCTCGTCATCGCCGCGGGCGCCGCCGGCACGCATGTCGCGGCGCGGCCGACGGCCCCGGCCGCCGCGATGCGGCAGGCCGAGGCACCGCCCCTGCCCGAGCTGTTCCCCGATTTCGGCGCCGCGCCGCTGCCCTTCCAGATGGGCGTGCCGGCGCAGGATGCCTTCCCCGCCACGCTGTGGTCGCGGATCATGGCCCGGCAGGCGCGCGCCGCCGCGGCCGCGCCGGTCAGCTACCCCGACCCCCGCGGCCAGCCGGCGCTGCGCCGCGAGATCGCGGCCTATCTCGCGATTGCCCGCGGCATCGCCTGCACGCCGGGCCAGGTGATGGTGACGGCGGGCTTCGCCGGTGCGCTCAACCTCGCGATCCGGACGCTGCGGCTCGAAGGCCGCACCGCCTGGCAGGAGGAGCCAGGCTTTCCGCTGACCCGCATCGCGCTCGGCCTGGCCGGGGTCGCCGCCGCCGCGGTGCCGGTCGACGGCGAAGGGCTCGACGTCGCGGCCGGCATCCGCATCGCGCCACAGGCGGCGGTCGCGATCGTGACACCCGGCCAGCAGGCTCCGCTCGGCGTCACCATGACGCTCGGTCGCCGGATGGCGCTGCTCGCCTGGGCGCGGGAGAGCGGCGGCTGGATCATCGAGGACGACTACCTCGGTGAATTGCAGGTGCATGGCCGCGCAGCGCCGGCGCTGCTCTCGCTCGACCGCGACGGGCGGGTGCTGCATGCCGGCAGCTTCAGCAAGACGATCAGCCCGGCCTTGCGGCTCGGCTTCCTGGTGGTGCCACCCGCACTCGCGGCCCGTGCCGGGGAAATCGCCGTCACCCTGGCGCCGGCACCCGCGCCCGCCACCCAGGGCGCGGTGACCGAATTCATGGCGGAGGGGCATTTCCTGCGCCATCTGCGCCGCATGAAGCGCCTCTATGCCGGAAGGCGGGCGATGCTGGTGGAGGCGCTGCGCGCGGCCGGCGGCACCGCCGCCGCCAGCGGCAGCCTGTCCGTGCGGCTCGACCTGCCGGATGGCGCCCCGGATACCGAGATCGCGATCCGCGCGCTGCCGTTCGGCCTGGCGCCGGTGCCGCTCTCACCCTGGCATGCCGAGGCGCCGCGCCGGCACGGGCTGCTGCTCGGCGTCACCAACCTCGCCGAGCGGCGCCTCGCCGCCGATTGCGCGCGGCTGATGAGCCTGGTGCGGTCAGCCTGATCCAGCGGGCCGGTCGTCTGACCGGCCCGAGGCCGGGCTCAGTCAGCGTGCAGCCGCCGGCGGTACAGGGCGAGCAGCCGCTCCCAGTGCCGCTCCGCCGCCGGCTTGTCGAAGCACCAGCGCTGCGGAAAGGCGAAGCCGTGATGGACGCCGGGGTAGATCTCCAGCTCGCCGGCGGCGCCGGAGGCGGCCAGCAGGCCGCGCAGTTCCTCGACCATCGGCAGCGGCGCCAGTTCGTCATGTTCCGCGCAGCCGATATAGAGCTCGCCCCTGGCGTGGCCGAGCGAGAGATGCGGGCTCTCCTCGGCGTCGCTGACCAGCCAGGTGCCGTAGAAGGACGCGGCGGCCGCGATGCGGTCGGGATAGCGCGCGGCGGCCGCCAACGCATAAGGCCCGCTCATGCAATAGCCATGCACGCCGACCGGGCCGCGCCGCACCTCCGGCTGCGCATCGAGGAAGGCGAGCATGGCCGCGACATCCCGCATCACCGGCGGGATGGTCATCTTCGTGCGGATGGCGCGCATGCGATCGCGTTCCGGATCGCCCTGCTGCAGCACGCCCGGCCCGAAGAGCGTGTCGCGGCCGGCGCGGTAGTAGAGGTTCGGCAGCACGACGTAGTAGCCGGTCGTCGCCAGCCGCCGCGCCATGTCGTGCAGCTCCTCCCGGATGCCGGGGGCATCCATCAGCATCAGCACGGCGGGATGCGGGCCGTTCCGCTCCGGCCGGCAGATGAAACTCTCCATCGGACCATCGCTGGTCACGATATCCAGCTGGCTTTCCAGCATCCACATGTCTCCCCGTAGCGGCTCCAGGCCGGATCCAGGGTGCACCGCATCGCGTGAGGCCGCCAGCGGGCGGCAACGGCGCCGATCGCGGGTTCCGCCGAGGTGACGCAGCGGTCATCATGCGGCAGCAGCCAGAACAACCGGCCCGGGACCACATGCACGCTCCGCTGATCGCGGCCATTGCGATAGGCCTCGTCCTCGCCTTCGTCTTCGGGCTCCTGGCGCATCGCCTGCGGGTCTCGCCGATCGTCGGCTACCTGCTGGCCGGCGTCATGGTCGGCCCGTTCACGCCGGGCTTCGTCGTCGACCAGGGCCTGGCGAACCAGCTCGCCGAGGTCGGCGTCATCCTGCTGATGTTCGCGGTCGGGCTGCATTTCTCGCTGAAGGAATTGCTGGCGGTCTGGCGCATCGCCGTTCCCGGCGCGATCGGCCGCATCATCGTCGCCACGCTGATGGGCATGGGCCTGGCCTGGCTGCTGGGCTGGGGACCGGGCGCCGGGCTGCTGTTCGGGCTGGCGCTGTCCGTCGCGTCCACCGTCGTGCTGGTGCGTGCGCTGCAGGAACGCCGGGCGACGGATACCGAGCGCGGCCATATCGCGGTCGGCTGGCTGATCGTCGAGGATCTGGTGACCATCCTGGCGCTCGTGCTGCTGCCGGTGCTGGCGCCGGCGGTGCATGGCGGCGCCGGGCTGGGGCTGGACGCGCTGCTGGCGACCATAGCCATCACCCTCGCCAAGGTCGGCGCCTTCATCGCCATCATGCTGGTCGCAGGCCGGCGGGTGATCCCCTGGATCATGCATTACGCCGCGCATACCGGATCGCGCGAGCTGTTCCGGCTGGCGGTCTATGCGGTGGCGCTGGGCGTGGCCTTCGCCGCATCGGAGCTGTTCGGCGTCTCCTTCGCGCTCGGCGCCTTCCTGGCCGGGATGGTGATGGCCGAGAGCCAGCTCAGCCAGCGCGCGGCGGAAGAAGCGCTGCCGCTGCGCGATGCCTTCGCGGTGCTGTTCTTCATCTCGGTCGGCATGCTGTTCAACCCGTCGGTGATCGTGACCGCGCCGGTGGCGCTGTTCGCGACGCTCGCGATCGTCATGGTCGGCAAGTCGGCCGTCGCCTATGCGATCATCCGCGCCTTCCGCCACCCGCGCGGCACCGCGCTCAGCATCGCCGCCAGCCTGGCGCAGATCGGCGAATTCTCCTTCATCCTGGTCAACCTCGGGACGGAACTCGGCGTGCTGCCGCCCGAAGGGCGCGACCTGGTGCTGGCGGCGGCGATCCTCTCGATCCTGCTCAACCCGCTGCTGTTCGGCCTGGCCGAGCGCTGGCGCGCGGCCTGGATGCGACCGCACCACCCGGAGCATCCGCCGGCCGTCCCCGCGGCTATGGCCGCGCCGGAGCCGGAGCCCGTCGCGGAGGAGATGGAGCAGGAGATCGTGCCGCTGATGACCGGGCATGACGTGGTGATCGGCCATGGCCGGGTCGGCAGCATGGTGGTCGCGGGCCTGCTCGCCGCCCGCCGCCCGGTATTGGTCTATGAGGACCAGGAGGATGCCTGCCTGGCGGCGCGCGCGGCCGGGCTGCCGGCCGTGCTCGGCAATGCCGCGGATCCGGAGCTGCTGGCCCTGGCCAACCTGCCCGCCGCCCGGCGCCTGTTCGTGACCGTGCCTGAGGCCTTCGAGGCCGGGCAGATCGTGGAGCAGGCCCGCGCCGCCAATCCGCAACTCGAGATCATCGCCCGCGCGCATTCCGACGCGGCGGTGCTGCACCTGCAGAAGCTCGGCGCCGACCGCATCATCATGAGCGAGCGCGAGATCGCGCACCGCATGCTGGACGGGGTGAGCTAGACCACTATCGGCAGGTGCAGGGGCCGCCCACGCGCTGGCGGAGATTGGCCTCCACCCAGCGCGTCGCATCCGGGCCGAAATCGAAGGTCGGGCCGATGATGCAGATCGTGGCATGGCCACGGTCGCTCTGCATCTGGCGCGGGTTGCGCATATCGACCTCGATGCGGTTCTCCACGCAATAGACATAGGTCGTATTGGCCAATGCCGGTGCGGCCGAGAGGCAGAGCAGCGGCAGCAGCACGAGGACGGAGCGCATGCGGGTGTTCTCCGGCTTGGAGCGGGCGGGATCCCGCTCCTGCTCATCCTCGCGCGTCGTCATCCGGCACCGCAACGGCAATCGGCGGCAGGGAGCTTCGCCCGCCGTGCGCGGCCGCGCGGCCAGGCGGAAGAGCGGCATGATGGCATCAGCCTCTGCGCATGCCTGCGCTCGCGGTGACCTGGCGCGGGAACATGCCGGTATGCGCCTCCCACAGCGCCGTCAGCGGCGGGTCGTCGCGGCGGAAGGCGGCGCCCTGGCTTATTCCGCCGCCACCGGGTGATGCTCCGCCGCGCCCGGCGGATCGAAGGCGCGGATCGGGGGCAGGTTCCCCGTGAACCGCTCCACCTCCACCGTCGTCAGCTGGCCAGTGCAGCCCTGGGCGAGGCTCGACGTGCCGACATCGCGCGTCAGCACGTTCGGGTTGCCGTGCACGCAAAGCGGCCGGTCCTCCTCCGGGTCCTCGGGATCGTACCAGGCGCCGGTCTGCAGCTGGATGACGCCCGGCTTCACCCCCAGGCTGAGGCGGACGCCGGCGAGGCAGGCGCCCCGGGCATTGAACAGGCGGATGATGTCGCCATCGGCGACGCCGCGCGCCGCCGCGTCATCGGGGTGCATATGCGCCACTTCGCGCCCGCGATGCTTGGATGCCACGCTGTGGCCGCCGAAATCGAGCTGGCTGTGCAGCCGCGTCGCCGGCTGGTTGGCGACCAGGTGCAGCGGCGCTTCCGCCCGCGGCACATCCTCGGGCGGCAGCCAGGCGGGATGGCCGGGGCAGCTCGCTTCGCCGAAGCCGGCGATGGTTTCGGAGAAGACCTCGATCCTTCCCGAGGGCGTCGGCAGCGGATTGGCCACCGGATCCTGCCGGAAGGCCCGCCAGGGGCCGCCATCATCCGGGTTCTGCGGCAGGTCGAGATGGCCCGCCTGCCAGAACGCCTCGAAGGACGGTGCCGGCAGGCCGAGCTTCGCCAGGCCCTCGCGCGGCTTCTCATAGAGGTATTCCAGCCATTCGCGGGTCGTGCGGCCTTCGGTGAACCCGTCCCGGGTGCCGAGCCGTTCGGACAGGGCGGCGAAGATGTCGTAGTCGTCGCGCGCCTCGCCATAGGGCTCGGCGACGCGATGCATGGCGACCAGCAGCGGATCATGGGAGCTGTAGCCGATATCCTCCCGTTCCAGCGTCATGGTCGCGGGCAGCACGATATCGGCGTGGCGCGCGGTCGCGGTCCAGGCCAGCTCATGCACCACCAGCGTGTCGACCCGGGCGAAGGCCTGGCGCAGGCGGTTGATGTCCTGGTGGTGGTGGAAGGGGTTGCCGCCGGCCCAATAGACCAGCCGGATATCCGGATACTGGCTGCGCTTGCCGTTGAAGTCGAACG
>DASYDR010000346.1:0-35625 GCA_036499545.1 Roseomonas sp.
CGCCTTCCTCGGCGAGGTAGCCGCGGCGCTGCGGGACCGTGAGGGAGACGCCGCCGGCCAGCGCCATGTCGCATTGCTGCAGCAGCAGGCTCTGGCAGGCCTGGGCGGCGGCGACGAGCCCGGTGGAGCAGGCGGTCAGTAGGCTCATGCTCGGCCCGCGCAGGTCGAGCTTGTAGGAAACGCGGGTTGCCAGCGTATCGCCGATCGCGCCGACCAGGCTGGTGTATTCGCCCACCTGGTAATTGCTGGTGAAGCGGTCCAGCACCGCGCGGTCGGCCGCGACATGATGCAGGAAATAGGTATTCATGCTGGCGCCGGCGAAGACGCCGACGGCGCCCGGGTAGCGGGCCGGGTCGTAGCCCGCATCCTCGAAGGCCTGCCAGCAGATCTCGAGGAAGACGCGGTGCTGCGGATCGGTCAGCGCTGCCTCACGCGCGCGCATGCCGAAGAATTCGGCATCGAAGCGCTCGACATCCTCGACGATGCCGCGGGCGCGGACGAAGTTGGGCTGGCCGCGCTCGGCGACGGAGAAGCTGTCCTCCAGCGCGGCGTCGTCGAAGCGGGCGACGCTATCGCGGCCTTCGCGCAGATTGTCCCAGAAGGCATGGGCATCCGGCGCGCCGGGGAAGCGCCCGGCCACGCCGATGATGGCGATACCGTCGAGATCGCTCTCGCTCATCGCATCGTCCTCCTGTTGCCGGCGAGGCGCCGCATCGCCTCCACCTGGCGGGTCGCACGCTGCGACGGCACCTTGGCCTGGGATGGTGCCGCGAGATAGGCGGCAAGCTTCGCGATGCTCGGGTGCGCGAACATGTCGACCAGTTCGATGGATTGGCCCAGGTCGCTCACGATCGCCGCCTGCGCTTCGACAATCTGCAACGATGTGCAGCCGAGGTCGAAGAAATTATCCTCGAAACCGACACTGTCACGCCCGAGCACCCGCCGCCAGATGGCCGCCAGGGCCTCAACGGTCGCGTCCCGCGGCAGCGGCGCCGGCGCCACGGCTGCCGGGGCTTCGGCCGCCTGCACGGCCGGCAGCGCACCGCGATCGACCTTGCCCGAGGGCGTCAACGGCAGCCGGTCGAGCATGATGTAGCTGGCCGGCAGCATCCAGCCCGGCAGCAGCGCCGCGAGATGGCCGGACACCGCCGCGGCCGAGGCGCCGACGACATAGGCGACCAGCCATTTGTGGTCGGTGCCTGCCCCTTCGACGACGACCGCCGCCTCCCGCACGCCGGGGCAGCCGCGGATCGCCGCTTCCACCCCTTCCAGCTCGATGCGGCGGCCATTGATCTTGATCTGGCGGTCGACCCGGCCGAGGAATTCGTAGGCGCCGTCCGGTCGCAGCCGCGCGAGATCGCCGGTGCGGTAGAGGAGAGCGCCCGGATTCCCGGCATCCGGGACAAACTTCGCCGCCGTCAGTTCCGGGCGGTTCAGGTAGCCGAGCGCCACGCCCGCGCCACCGGTGCAGAGCTCCCCGACCTCGCCCGCCGGCACCGGGCGGAGCTCGGCGTCGAGCAGCCGCACGGTGGTGCCGGCGATCGGCCGCCCGATCGGCACCGCTTCCCCGTGCCAGCCCGCGGGAATCGCGTGGCAGCAGGTGAAGGTGGTGTTCTCGGTGGGGCCATAGCCATTGATGAGGCGCAGCTCCGGGCAGGTGGCGAGCACACGCTCGATCGCCGAAGGGGCCAGCACGTCGCCGCCGGCCAGGAGCTGGCGGAGCGGCCGCAGCGCTTCCGGCCGTTGCCCCGCCATGGCGTGGAACAGGCCGGCGGTGAGCCAGAGCGTGGTCACGCCGAGCCGGGCGATGGTGCCGCCGATGCCGTCCAGTGTCCGCTGCCGGATGTCCGGCAAGGCCAGGGTGCCGCCGGTCAGCAGGCTGCCCCAGATTTCGAAGGTGGCGGCGTCGAAGCCGAGCGGCGCGAGCTGGAGGATCGTCTCCCCCGGCCCCAGCGCGGCGTAATCGGCGCCCAGCACCAACCGAAGGATACCGCGATGCGGCACCATCACCCCTTTGGGCTGGCCGGTGGATCCCGAGGTATACATGACATAGGCGAGGTCCTCCGGATCCCCCGGCGGCTGGCTGCCGGCATCCGCCGCCGCTTCCGTCACCTCACCGAGGCGGAGGACGGGCACGCCCGGCGCCGGCGGGTCGGCGGCATCGGCCAGCAGGAACAGGCGCGGCGCGCAATCCTCGGCAATCCTCGCCTGGGCAGCCGCAGGTTGGGCGGAATCGAAGGGGACATAGGCAGCGCCGGCCTGCAGCACGCCGATCAGGGCCGCGATCAGGTCCGGCGAGACGTCACCGACCACACCCACCCGGTCCCCGTGCTGCACGCCCTGCCCGGCCAGCCGCCGCGCGATGCCGGCGGCCCGGGCGGCGAGCGCGGCATAGGATTGCCAGCCGCCATCCCAGCGCAACGCGACAGCGTCCGGCGCGGCACGCACCTGCCGGGCGAAGGCTTCGGCAACGCTGCGGGGCGGCACGGCATGCGGATAGGAGGTCATGGGGCAGTGCCCTCATCTTGGCTGGTCGCGATGGCGATCGGTCTGGACTGGAATGCACGCGGGAACGGCCGGGCGTTCCTGCCCTTCCCAGATCAGCCAATAGCCCCGCCGGGGGTCCCGATGGTAGCCGGGATCCAGTACATCAGGCGTTAGCAGGCTCCGTCCCGGCACAGCACCGCACCGACCGTCCGCCAGAGGATCCGCAGGTCGAGGAGCAGCGAACGCTCACGGACGTAGGTCATGTCGAGCGCCACGCGCTCGGCGTAGCCCGTGCCGCTGCGGCCGCTGACCTGCCAGAGACCGGTGATGCCGGGCCGCACCGCCTCATAGGCCGCGGCGCCTTCGGGGCCGTAATACTGCGTCAGTTCCGCCGCCACGACCGGGCGCGGGCCGACCAGGCTCATGTCGCCGCGCAGCACGTTGAACAGCTGCGGCAGTTCGTCGAGGCTGGTGGTCCGCAGGAAGCGGCCGATCCGGGTGATGCGCGGGTCATTGCGGAGCTTGCGGGTGGTCAGCCATTCCTGCCGCGCCGCCGGATCGTCGCGCAGCAGCGCTTCCAGCATGGCGGCGGCGTCGGGGCGCATGGTCCGGAGCTTGAGGCAGCCGAAGGGCTTGCCGTGGCGGCCGATGCGCTGGTGGCTGAACAGCACCGGCGAGCCGCTGAGGCGTACCGCCACGAAGAGCACCAGCAGCAGCGGCAGGAGGATGAGGCAGAGGACCGCTGCCGCGGCCGCGTCGAAGGCGCGCTTACCGGCGTCGGAGACCCCGTACCGCGTGCGGGCGGGGGCCGCCGCCGCCACGTCGGGTCCAACCTGGATATGGAAGAAGGTGTTGGAGATGGGGGGTGTCATCGCAAACCTTGCTCCCGTCGCCACTAGGCGACGCAAACTGCCGATTGGGTCACCGGCGATCAGGGGAATGGTCTCGACCGTCGCCGGCCGTCTCGTTCGTCAAGGATTACTCATGTCCTGGGATGACAATCAAGGCGAGGGCGAAACGAGGAGCGATTATCACGATTAATTGATGATATAAGGTAGTTTGGCGGTCATTTATACACTCATAGATTGTATTACTTCTCAAAATTGCCCCCATAAGGGCGATATCCGAGCAAAAATCACCGAGTTTAGAAATTAAGACCGAGCATTTGCGCGCGTAGCGCGCATAACAATCCCGCACATTGCCGATCCCCGGGACGCTGACGCAGGATATGCGCGAAAAATGGCTTTAGTGTCTTTATTTAGACAAATTGAGACATTCACTTTCCTGCCCCCGCAGCCTGAAAAGGCCAAATTTTTCAACTCGGTACGGAAATTCCCCCACGCCCGCCGGTCCTTGGGAACGTATACGGCTGGCCGAATCGCCCCGCAGAACGACACCTCAGCCATGGTCCAGCGCGCCAATCGAACACAACCTGGGGAAGCGACCCCGCCGCGCCGGCACATCCGTTGCACCACCTCGATGAGCGCCGTATTATTTCCGCTCAATCTGGATGGCACGGAAGGGCATGCGTCAGAACGCAGCGTTGCAAGGCCAACTGGAGTCTGTCGTGGCGAGCAACGGGAAGCAGCGGCTGGCGACCGAGGATCGGGGCCTGTCCGCGGCACGCGGCATTATTCTCGGACTCGGCCTTGCCGTCGTGATCTGGGCACTGCTCGCCGTCGGCGTCATCCGCCTCTTCTTTTCCTGACCGTCGGTCGTCGCTGTCGCGCTTTGCCGCGGCCGTAGGCGCGCCTGTCCAGCCAGTGGGGCGGGCGCCTTCCTACAGGCTTACCCGTAGCCGAAGCTGGATGACGTTCTGATTGTATTCTTCGATACCTGCCGTCACACCGAAGCGCACCGCATGCTGATAGCTGGCGATCAGCGCCATGTTGCGGTTGAGCAGCCATTGCACCGACAGGATCCCGACCAGATCGGTTGCCCGCTGCGACGGATCGCGATACTCGCGCCGGTCATAGGAGACCTCGAACCCGGCGATCACGTTGCGCTGGATCTCATGGTCGACGCGCGCCGACACCAGCGTGCGCAGGAAGCTCTGGCCGCCAGCCCGGACCGAATCATCGATGCCGCGCCGGACGCCGAAGGTCAGCGTCGTCAACTGGCTCGGCGCATAGATTAGCCGCGCATCGATCCCGAGGCCGGACAGGTCGCGCCGGCCGCCATTGTCGTAGCTGCGGCGGGCATAGCCGACGCCGACCGCCGCCTGGTAGACCCCGTCGAAATCATAGGCGAACCCGCCCAGCACTTCATAGGTGAAGGAGTTCGTGTCGCTGGCGAAGCGGCCATGCCCCCGCTGATCCTCGGCCCGCACCGTCAAGGTCGCGGCGCGGCCTGGCGACAGCTCGTAAGCGGCGGTGGCGCCCCCGCTCCAGGCGTCGTAATCCGCCGCCAGCGACGGGTCGTTGTCCCGGCCTGAATCCGCGTCGAAGCGCACCCAGCGCCCCTGGCCATAGCCGGTCAGCGCGAGCCGGTTGATCCGGGTGCTGGCGCCGATCCGGACGATGTCCTCATCGTATTCGAGCGGGGTCGTCAGCCCGGCCTGCTGCGCATCGATCGACTGCACCGCGATATGCGCGCGCCGATGGGTGACGCGCATATCGAGCGAGGACACCGCGTCGACGTCGTAGCGGCCGAAGCCTTCCACCGACCAGTCCCGCCAGTTCAGCGCGCTGTGCTGGAGGTAGTGCGTGTCATCCACCCGGGCGGAAAGGCCCAGGGCATGGGTCGTCCATTGGCTGCGCAGGCCGGCCGCCAGCGTCGTGCCGATGAAGGTATCCCCCCGCCGGTTCCGCTCCGTGCCGAGCAGGTTGTCGTCATAGCCGACACCCGATTCCAGGGAGGCGTCGAGCTGGAAGCTGCCCAGCCGGACCCCCAGGGGATCGAAGTCGGGGCGCGGCCGGGTCTGGACCGTGATCCCACGCTGCGCCGCCGCCGCATCGGACTGGGCCCAGGCGGCGCCGCCCGAAGCCATCGCCAGGAACGCGGCCAGGCACGCCAGGCGAACAGAATGCTGTCTCCGCGGCATGGTCTCTCTCAGCCCCTCGGCATGGCATCGCCGCTCACGCGACGGCGAGCCAGCATAGGGCGACCTTGCCGAAGTCCCAACAAACAGGCGACGGCAAATCTCATGGGGTCCGCAAATCGACACTTTGACCGATCCCGCCGGCAAGGCCCGGCGCCGCCTGGGGCCCGCGCGGCCCGCTGACCGCGAAGCCGACATGCCATAGCGCCGCGACCAGGAAATCGATCCGCAAGGTCGCGAGGAACAGCAGGCCCTTGGCGACGGATTTCGGCCAGGACAGGGCGGTCGCCAGGGGACGGGGCGCCTGGCCGTGCCGGGTCTGCAGGTAGTGCTGCGTCACCCCTTCCCAATAGGCGCGCCGAACGAGCCAGCGCCACGAGCAGCGTCCCCGCGGAATGTGATGCAGGACCTCGGTCGATGGATCGAAACGAAGCGCCATGCCCCGGTCCGCGACGCGGTGGAACAGCAGGCTCTCTTCCGCGCCCAGCAGGTTGCGGCCGCTGCGGCCGAGGCCGCCGTCGAAGCCCTGCAGGGCCGGGCCGATGCCCGGCCGCACGCAAAAGAAAGCGCCGACCCCGGGCACCACGGCGCCGGTGACGCCGCGCGTGTCCTCGACCAGGGACAGCAACATGCGCCATTGCGGTGAATGGACGGCCCTGCCCTCCCAGGCTGGCAGCACGCGTCCGGTGACGACGCCGATGTTGCTGCCGGCGGCCGCCAGGGCGTTGCTCAGGGTCACGGGCCAGTCGGCCGGCACGGTGACGTCGTCATCGAGGAAGACCGCCCAATCCGCCCCGCGCGCCGCCGCGAGCCCGGCGTTGCGCGCATGCGACAGGCCCAGTGTCGGGACATGCAGGAAGGTCGCCGCAGGATCCGCCGCCTGGCACGCATCGACGACCTGCCGGTAGTCCGCCGCGCTGGTTTCGTTGACGCATGCCAGCACGGACACGCGATGCCGGCCCTCGGCCGCGGCGATGGACCGCAGGCAACGGCTCAGATCAGCGGCCCGCCGATGCGAGCAGATGATGACGACGATGTCCAAGGCAATGCGGCCCACGGCGTTCTGTCATTTCCGACACGGACCATTGACCGCAATCGGGCCGGCCGGGCAAGCGGATATTACGGGAATTGCCGCCAAATTTGGACAATTCTTGGCACCCAGAACGCCGCCGGCGCGGATTCACAATCCATGATTGCGGTTCAGGCCGTGACCTTGACCATCCTACCTCGTTTCACCGGACTTCAGACTACCCGTGCGTGCCGCGGTCCGTCGCCGCGCCACTCAGGAAAATCGTCACCGCATCCCTGATCCTGCCCGTGATCGCCGCATCGTCCGGCGGCGCGCAGAGCCCGAGCAGCATCTTGATGTGGACCGAGCCGATCGCCATCGCGAAGAGCATGCTGGCCGCCGCCTCGGGATCGGAGGCGCGGAGCGTCCCCTTCTCCATCTCGGCCGCGATCCGACGCTCGAGGGAACTGGCGCCGCGGCCAGGGCCGGCGCGATGGAAGGCATCGGCCAGTTCCGGATAGCGGTGCACCTCGGCGACGATGAGGCGGAAGATGCCGCTCCGCCGCGGGGCCAGCAGGTGCCGGCCGGCGACGTCCAGGATCGCGGTCAGCGCCTTGGCGATATCAGGCTCCGCTTCGATCGCGATATCGATATGGAAGGGCGCCAGGTAATCCTCCATGACCGCTTCGAACAGCGCGGCCTTGGAGGGAAAGAGCTGGTAGAGCGTGCGTTTCGACATGCCGGCACGGCGCGCCACCTCATCCATGGTGGCCGCCGCATAGCCGTCGCGCAGGAAGACGGCTTCCGCGGTGTCGCGCACGAGCCGGCAGCGTTCGGCGTCAGAGGCGGATATGCGGGGTGCCGCGCATTTCACCACGGCGCTCACGCGGGCCGGTTTCCCGCCGGCGCCGTGCGCTCGTTCCAGCCGCCGCCGAGCGCCTTGTAGAGCGAGACCAGGTTCTGCTGCCGCTGCAGCCGCAGCGTGATCAGATCCTGCCGTGCGGTGAAGAGCTGGCGCTGGGAATCGAGCGGCGCCTGATAGGTATCGAGACCACTGCGGAACCGGAGCAGCGACAGCCGGTAGGCATCCGCATAGGCATCGACCAGCGCCTGCTGCGCGGCGATCTGGCGGTCATAGGTGCCGCGCGCGGCCAGCGCATCCGCCACCTCGCGGAAGGCGGTCTGCAGCGTGCGCTCATAGGTCGCGACCTGGATGTTCGTCTGCACCCGGGCGAGGTCGAGGCTGCCTTCCAGCGCGCCGGCCGAGAAGATCGGGATGTTGAGCGATGGTGCGAAATTCCAGGTGCCGCTGCCGGCGGCAAAGAGCTGCGACAGCCCGGCGCTGGCGGTGCCGGCGCTGGCGGTCAGCGTCAGGCGCGGGAAGAAGGCGGCCCGGGCCGCCCCGATCTCGGCATTGGCCGCGATCAGGTTCTGCTCCGCCGCCAGCACGTCCGGGCGGCGTTGCAGGACATCCGACCGCAGCCCCGACGGCACTTCGGCGATCGGCGTGGACTGGCCGAGCGGGTCCGCCGGAATCAGCTCCGGCGGCACCGTCCGCCCGACCAGCAGCGCCAGCGCATTCGCATCCTGCGCCTGCTGACGCGTGAACTGCGCCAGGCTGGCGCGCGCCGTCTCCACCGAGGTCTGGGCCTGACGCAGCGCCAGTTCCGTCGCCGTGCCGCCATCATAGCCGGCCCGGGTCAGGCGCAGCGATTCCTCCTGGTTGGACAGGGTCTGCTGGGTCAGGGCCAGCAATTCCTGGTCCGCGGCCAGGGCCAGCCAGGCATTGGCCACCTGCGCGATCAGGCTGATCTGCGCGCTGCGCCGCGTCTCGTCATACCCGAGGTAGCGCCGGAAGGCCGCCTCGCTCAACGCGCGCACCCGGCCGAACAGGTCGATCTCATAGGCGCTGAAGCCGATCCCGGCGCCATAGCTGCGGCTGGTGATGCCGGCCGTGCTGTCGATCGGCGCGGTGCCGGCGACCGCCGCAGGCGTACGGCTGACCGAATAGCTGCCGGTCGCGCCAAGCTGCGGGAAGAGATCGGCGCGTTGCACCCGGTACTGCGCCTCCGCCGCCGCCACGTTGAGCGCGGCGATGCGCAGGTCGCGATTGTCGGTCAGCGCGATCTCGACCAGGCGCTGCAGCCGGGCGTCCCGGAAGACGTCGCGCCAGCCGATAGCATCCGCCGCCTGCACCGGGTCGGCGCTGGCGGCGGCCGATGCCGGCGGCGGCTGGCGATAGGCCGGGCCGTCCGGCCAGGCGGCCGGAACCGGCGCGTCCGGGCGGAGATAGTCCGGGATCAGGCTGCAGCCGGCGAGCAGCGACAGGCCCAGCGGCAGGGCCAGAAGGCGGGTCCGCATCGAAGTCACTCTCCCGGAGCCGGCGTGGGATGCTGTATCGCTGCGGCGGCGATCGCCGCCTTCTCCGCTTCGCCCTTCCGCTTGGCGCGGAACAGCTTCAGCACGATGACGAAGAAGACCGGCACGAAGAAGATGGCGAACAGCGTGCCGCTGATGACGCCGCCGAGCACGCCGGTGCCGATCGCGTGCTGCCCGCCCGAACCTGCCCCGGTCGAGATCGCCAGTGGCAGCACGCCAAGGCTGAAGGCGAGCGATGTCATGATGATCGGCCGCAACCGCTGTCCCGCGGCATCGAGCGCCGCTTCGACCAGGCCTTGCCCCCGGTCGAAGCCCTCCTTCGCGAATTCCACGATGAGAATGGCGTTCTTGGCCGCCAGGCCGACGGTGGTGAGCAGGCCGACCTGGAAATACACGTCGTTCGACAAGCCGCGGGCCAGGGTCGCGGCCAGCGCGCCGAACACGCCGAGCGGCACCATCATCATCACCGCCGCCGGGATCGACCAGCTTTCGTAAAGGGCGGACAGGCAGAGGAACACCACGATCAGCGACAGCACGTAGAGCGCCGGCGCCTGCGAGCCCGCCAGCCGCTCCTCATAGGACAGGCCGCTCCAGTCGAAGCCGAAGCCGGACGGCAACTGCCGGGCCAGGCGTTCCATCTCGGCCATCGCCTGGCCGCTGGTATAGCCGGGCGCCGGCCCGCCCGCGATCTCGGCCGAGGCGATGCCGTTGTAGCGTTCCAGGCGCGGCGAGCCGTAGCTCCATTCCGCACGGCCGAAGGCCGAGAAGGGCACCATCTGTCCCGAAGCGTTGCGAACGAACCAGCGGTCGAGGTCGCCCGGCAGCATGCGCGCCGAGGCGTCACCCTGCAGGTAGACGCGCTTGACGCGCCCGCGATCCATGAAGTCGTTCACATAGGTCGCGCCCCAGGCGACCGAGAGCGTCGAGTTGATGGAATTGATCGACAGGCCGAGCGCGCTCGCGCGTTCCCAGTCGATCACCAGGCGGAACTGGGCTTCGTCGTTCAGGCCGTTCGGACGTACGCCGGCCAGAATGGGGCTCTGCGATGCCAGGGTCAAAAGCTGGGTGCGCGCCTGCATCAGCGCCTCATGGCCCAGCCCGGCGCGATCGAGCAGCTCGAAGGTGAAGCCGGTGGCATTGCCGAGTTCGGAGATGGCGGGCGGTGCGAAGGCGAAGATCATCGCATCCTGGTAGCCGGCGAAACGGGCCATCAGACGTTGGGTCAGCGCCTGAACGCTGTTCTGCGGACCGGGGCGCTCGCTCCAGTCGCGCAGGCTCATGAAGCCGAGGCCGGCATTCTGGCCGCGGCCGCTGAAGTTGAACCCGTTGATGGTGAAGATGGAGGCGACGACGCCGCTTTCCTGTTCCCGCACATAGCGGGTGATCTCGTCGAGCGCCCGCTGCGTCCGCTCCGAGGTGGCGCCCGGCGGCGCGATGACCTGGATATAGGCCACGCCCTGATCCTCATCGGGCAGGAAGGCGGTCGGCACGCGCACGAACATCACCGCCAGGCCGGCCAGCAAGGCCAGATAGACGATCATCAGCCGGTAGGGACGCCGCAGCACGCGCTGCACGCCGGCGTTGTAGCTGCGGTTGGTCCGATCGAAATTGCGGTTGAACCAGCCGAAGAAGCCGCGCTTCCCCTGGCCTGGCTTGTGCGGCTTCAGGATGGTGGCGCAGAGGGCCGGGGTGAAGACGATCGCCACCAGCACCGACAGGCCCATGGCGGTCGCGACGGTGATCGAGAACTGCCGGTAGATCACGCCGGTGGACCCGCCGAAGAAGGCCATCGGCAGGAACACCGCCGCCAGCACCAGGCCGATGCCGACCAGCGCGCCGGTGATCTGGTCCATCGACTTGCGGGTCGCCTCGATGGGCGAGAGGTGTTCCTCCGCCATCAATCGCTCGACATTCTCGACCACGACGATGGCGTCGTCGACCAGCAGCCCGATCGCCAGCACCATGCCGAACATGGTCAGCGTGTTGATGCTGAAGCCCGCCGCCTGCAACACGGCGAAGGTGCCCAGCAGCACCACCGGCACCGCGATGGTCGGGATCAGCGTCGCGCGGATGTTCTGCAGGAACAGGAACATGACGAGGAAGACGAGGACCACCGCCTCGATCAGCGTCTCGATCACGCTCGAGATCGAGAGGCGGACGAAGGGCGTCGTGTCATAGGGATAGACGACTTCGAGGCCTGGCGGGAAGGATGGCCGCAGACGTTCGATCGTCTCCCGCACCGCGCGGTTGGTATCGAGCGCATTGGCGCCGCTCGCCAGGTTGATGCCGATGCCCGCCGCCGGCTGGCCATTGTAGAGGCTGGTCTGGCTGTAGTTCTCGGCGCCGATCTCCACGCGGGCGACGTCGCGCAGCCGCACCTGGGACCCGTCGGGCTGCACGCGAAGCAGGATGGCGCCGAACTGCTCCGGCCGTTCCAGGTAGGACGGGCCAATGACGGTCGCGTTCAGCCGCTGGCCGGGCACGGCCGGCAGGCCGCCCAGTTCACCGCTGGCGACCTGGACGTTCTGCGCCTGGACCGCCGCCGTCACATCGGCCGGGGTCAGGCCGTAATTCAGCAGCTTGGCCGGATCCAGCCAGATCCGCATGCCGTACTGGGAGCCGAAGATCTGGAAATCGCCGACGCCCGCGGTACGGCTGATCGGATCCTGCACGCGGGAGACGATGAGATCGGCGATGTCGGACCGGTTCATCGAGCCGTCGGTCGACACCAGGCCGACCACCATCAGGAAGTTGCTGGTGGCCTTGGCGACGCGGATGCCCTGCTGCTGCACCGTCAGCGGCAGGCGCGGCACGGCCAGCTGCAGCTTGTTCTGCACCTGCACCTGCGCGACGTCCGGGTTGGTGCCCTGCGCGAAGGTCAGCGTGATGGTGGCACTGCCGTCCTTGCTGCTCTGCGAGGTGAAGTACAGCAGGTTGTCGATGCCATTGAGCTGCTGCTCGATGATCTGCACGACCGTGTTCTGCACCGTCTCGGCGGAAGCGCCGGGATAGACGAGGCTGATGCGGACCGACGGCGGGGCGATCGCCGGATACTGCGCGACCGGCAAGGTCCGCAGCGCCAGCAGGCCGAACAGCATGATCGCGATGGCGATCACCCATGCGAAGACCGGGCGGTCGATGAAAAAACGGGCCATGATGTCGTCGCCTCAGCCGCCGGCGCGGGGCGCGGCCGGTTGCGCGGGGTTATTCTGCTGGCCGAGCGCCTGCATGGTCGTCTCGGTCGCGTTGACGCGGCCGCCCGGCCGCACACGCTGCACACCCTCCACGATGACGCGGTCGCCTTCCTGCACCCCGTCGGTGACCAGCCAGTTGGTGCCGATGGCGCGATCGGTGCGCAGGATACGCGGCTCCACCACGCCCTGGGCGTTCACGACCAGGGCCGAGGCCTCGCCACGCGGGGTCCGCGTCACCGCCTGTTGCGGCACCAGCAGGGCGCGGTCGGTGGTGCCTTCCTCGACCCGGGCGCGGACGAACATGCCCGGCATCAGGGTGCCTTCGGGATTCGGGAAGACGGCGCGCAAGGTGATCGAGCCGGTGCCCGGATCGACGATGACCTCGGAGAACTGCATCTGGCCGGGATGGGCATATTCGGACCCATCCTCCAGGATCAGACGGACCGCGGCCTGGTCCGCCTGGTCACGGCGCAGCATGCCGCTCGCCACCGCCCGCCGCAGCTGCAGCAGGCGGGAGCTCGGCTGGGTCACGTCGACATAGATCGGGTCGAGCCGGGTGATGGTGAGCAGCGCGGCGGTCTGGTTGGCGGTGACCAGCGCGCCCGCCGTCACGGAGGAACGGCTGGTGCGCCCGTCGATCGGCGACAGCACGCGGGTATAGGTCAGGTTGATCCGGGCCGTTTCCACCGCGGCATTGGCCGAGGCCACATCGGCCTGCGCCTGGCGCAGCGCCGCCTCGGCATTGTCCAGATCCTGCTGGCTGACCGCGCGGGCGCGGACCAGGGGGCGGTAGCGGTTGACGGTGATCTCGGCGGAAGTGGCGACCGCCTGGGCGCGCGCCAGGGCGGCCCCGGCACTGTCCAGGCTCGCCTGATAGGGCGCGGGATCGATCTGATAGAGCGGCTGCCCGGCCTTCACCTCCTGCCCCTCCGTGAACATGCGTTCGCGGATGACGCCACCGACCTGGGGCCGGACCTCGGCGGTCTGGAAGGGGGAGGTGCGGCCAGGCATCTCGGTATTGATCGCCACCGCCTCCCGGCGGAGGACAACCACCGTGACGTCGGGCGGCGGCGGTGTGGCCGCCGCCTGCTCGGCATGCGGCTTGTCACACGCCGCGAGGGTCAGGAACCCCATCAGCGCGACGGCGCCGCGCAGACGGGCGCGCGCAGGCAGGATGGGTCTCGAAACGGCCTCGAAGCTGGATCGGAAGCGCATTGCAGTGGGCCTCGCCGGGATACGCGACAGAGTCAGGGCGCGGGAAACTGATCAGTTTTCGTTCGACCGTCAACTGATCATATTGCAACGCAACATGACAGAATTCGGTCGCGTAACCTTGGTGACCGTCGCGTGGCGCTCATTGGCAAGGCCCCATGCCGGCGCGGAATCCGGATCAGCACCCTCGCCCTACACCTCGCGCCGCAGGTTCCAGAAAGCGGTCGGCCCGCTCACCATGCCGACCAGGTCGCGCCGGTGCGCCGTCGGCTGGGTGAACTTCCCGACCGGAATATAGGGCAGATCCTGGAAGGCCTCCGCCTGGATCCGGCGGGCGATGGCCTGGCGCGCCGCCAGGTCAGGCGCATCGAGCCAGGCGTCGCGCAACGCTTCCAGCGCGGGCAGGGTCGGCCAGCCGGGCCAGGCCTCGGTGCCATTCGCGCGCAGCAGCAGGTGCACCGCCGGATGCAACAGGTCGAGGCCGGAGAAATAGGTGAGCAGCAGGTTCCACCCGCCCTGGGCGGGCGGGTTGCGGTTGGCCCGGCGCGCGACGACGCCGGCCCAGTCGGTCATCACCAGGTCGATCGCAACACCCGCCCGGCCCAGCGCATCCGCCGCCACCTCGGTCAGCGCCTTGGCCTGCAGCAGGTCGGTGGGGCCGATCAGCGTGGCAGGCTCGCCACGATAGCCGGCCGCCGCCAGCGCGCGCCGCGCCGCGTCCGGGCTGCGCGGGCCGGTCAGCGCCGCCATGCCGACATCGCTCGCCATGGCGGTGCCGGGCGGGAAGAAGCCGACGCCGTCCTGCCAGAGGCTGTGGTCGTCGCCGACGATCGCCTGCATGAAATCGGCCTGGACGATGGCCGGCAGCAGGGCGCGGCGCATGGCCGGATCGTCGAAGGGCGGGTGCAGGTGGTTGAAGCGCAGGAAGGGCAGGAAGCCGCTCGTGTCCGGCACCCATACGTGAAGTCCCGGATGCCGCCGCAGCCGCGGCAGCAGATCGAAGCTCGGCCATTCCCACCAATCCACCTCGCCCGTCTGCAAGGCCACGGCGGCGGTGGCGGTATCGGGCATGGTCAGCCATTCGACGCGCTCGACATGGGCGACCTTCGGCCCGGCGCTGCCGCCCGGCCGGCCCTCGGCGCGCGGCACATAGCCGTCGAAGCGCGCATAGGCGTTGCGCGCGCCCGGCACCCGTTCCCCGGGCAGGAAGCGGAAGGGGCCGCTGCCGATGACCTCCGGCACCGGCCGCGCCGGATCGGTCGCCGCCAGCCGCTCCGGCATCATGAAGCAGATCGGCGGGCTGGTCTTGGCCAGCGCTTCGAACAGCATCGGGAAAGGCCGCCGCATCCGGATCTCGATGGTCCGCTCGTCCAGCGCGCCGATCGCGTCGGCGCGGGCCAGCAGCGTCTGGCCGAGCGGATCGCGCGCCGCCCAGCGGCGGATCGATGCGGCGCAATCCGCCGCGCGCACCGGCTCCCCATCATGGAAGCGCAGCCCGTCGCGCAGCCGGATGCGAATGCGGCGCCCATCCTCTTCGACCACATGACCTGCGGCCATCTGGGGCTGTACCGCCCAATTCTCGTCCAGGCCGTAGAGCGTATCGAAGACCAGGTAGCCGTGGTTGCGCGTCACATAGGTGGTGGTGACGATCGGGTCGAGGACGGTGAGGTCGGCGAATGGCACGAAGCGCACCGGCCGAATGCGCGGTTGCGCGATCGCCGGCCTGGCCAGGGTGGCGGCCATGGGAAGGGCGAGCAGGCTGCGGCGCGTCGTGCGCGGCACGGGCATCGCGTGGTCTCCGGATGGCTGGGGCTGATGCGGCGTCATGCGGGGAGCGCCGCGCGCAGCCGGCGCGTGGCCTCGCCAAGGGCCACGATCTTCGCGAAGGCCAGGGCGCGAGGCAGGTACCACATGCCGCAGTCGCTGGCGGGATGCAGCCGTGCCGCCGGCACCACCGCCAGCGCCGCGCGCAGCCGCGCCAGGATATGCTCGGGCGTCTCCGCCTCCTGCCGCGCGAGGTCGAGCAGGCCGAGCACCACGTGCCGGTCGCCGCAATGGGTCAGGATCTCCGGCCCATGCCCGGGCTGTTCGTATTCCAGGCTGATCGCCCGCACCGGACAGGCGGCGGCGAGACTGAGTGCCGCGGCGTAGTCCGCACTCGGCGACTTCACCGGATTGACCAGTGCATAGCCGTAGCAGAGATGCAGGACCACCGGCCGGGTCAGCCCGCGCACCATGCGGGCGATCGCCTCCACGCCGATGCGGCCGGCGAGCGGCAGGCTGGCATGGAAGGATGGCTCGTCGATCTGCAGCACCGCGGCGCCAGCCGCTTCCAGCGCCCGCAGCTCGCCGTTCAGCGCATCGGCCAGCGCCAGCACCAGCCGTTCCGGATCGCCGTAGTGCAGGTCGTGCAGGCTGCGCGCCAGGGTCAATGGCCCGATGACGCAGATCTTCACCGGCCGCGTCGCGACCGAGAGCGCGAAGCGCAGCTCCTCCAGCGCGGCGGCGCGGGCATGGCGCAGCGGCCCGATCACCGCCGGGCCGGTCGCGCCATGCGCGCGGTATTCGGCGATGAAGGCGTCATCGCCCTCCCGCGGGTGGGCGATGTCGACCGGCAGGCGATGCGTCAGGTCGACGCCGTCCAGCCCGGCCAGGAAATGCCGGTCATAGGCGGCGCGGAAGGCCTCGCCATCGGTGACGAGGGCCAGGCCGGCACGCTCCTGTTCATGGATCGCCAGCCGCGCGGCATCGCGTTTCGCCTCCTCCAGCACCGCGGGGTCGGGCCGCCACCAGGAGCCGTCCAGGGCGCGCATCCGCGCGTGGCGGGCGAGCCAATGCGGCTTGACGTAGGAACCGACGATCTGGGCGGTGAGCGGGCCGAACGGGTCCAAGGCGATGGGCTCCGGAATGCACGACCGGTTTGTAGTGCGGATGGACGGCGAAGCCGGCGCGACTTCGCTTCCCAACATCGCCGACTTCCCGTCCCTGTGTCATGCAATGGACATCCGCGCGCTGGACAGCCGCGGGTGGTGCAGCGAAGCTGACCAGCCATGAGCGACCCCGACATCCTGATCATCGGCGGCGGCGTCATCGGCTCGGCCGCCGCTTTCTTCCTGACCGGCAGCGGCAATGCCGGACGGGTCGCGGTGGTCGAGCCCGATCCGCTCTATGCCCGCGCCGCGACGCCGCGCGCTTCCGGCGGCGCGCGCCGGCTGTTCTCGCGGCCCGAGAACATCCTGATGTCGAATTTCAGCATCCCCTTCTATGAGGATTTCGCGGCGCACTGCACCGTCGACGGCGAAGCGCCGGCGATCGGCTGGCGGCGCGACGGCTACCTCTTCCTCATGGCGCCCGAAGGCGTCGGCATCCTCGAACGCAATCACGCGCTGCAGACCTCGCTCGGCGTGCGGGTCGATCTGCTGGACCGCGGCGCGCTGCGGCAGCGCTTTCCATCGATGCAGGTCGCCGATATCGGCGCCGCGGCGCATGCGCCGGATGATGGCTGCCTGGAGCCCAACAGCGTGCTGCAGGGCTTCCGGCGCAAGGCGCGATCGTAAGGCGCCGACTATATCGCGGAACGGGTGGTGGCGCTCGCCGTCGAAGGCGCGGCGGTGCGCGGCGTGACGCTCGCCTCCGGCCGCGTGCTGCGGCCCCAGGTGGTGATCTGCGCCGCGGGCACCTGGTCGGCGGAGATCGCGGCCATGGCCGGCATGCGGCTGCCGGTGGAGCCGATGCAGCGCCACGACCATTTCTGGGAATGCCGCGCGACGATCGAACGGCTGCCCTTCGTGAAGGACCTCAACGGCCTCGGCTTCCATCCCTGGGATCGTGGCCATGCCGGCAGCGTCGTCGATTTCGGCATCGCCGCCGGGCATAACTGGGTGGTCGACCACGGCTATTTCGAACGCGTCGTGTGGCCAGCCATCGCCCATCGCTTCCCGGCGATGGAGGAGCTGCGGCTGCGCGAGAGCTGGGTCGGCCACTACGACCGCAACACGCTCGACGGCAACATGATCCTCGGCAACTGGCCAGGCCGGTTCGAGAATTTCTTCGTCGCCTGCGGCTTCTCCGGCCATGGGCTGATGCATGCGCCGGCGGTCGGCCGTGCTCTGGCGGAGCTGGTGCTGCAGGGCGGCTACCGGACTATCGATCTGACGCGCATGGGCTATGGTCGCGTCCTCGCCGGCGAACCCTACGCGGAAGCCGGCATCCGCTGATCCTGAAGCGTCCAAAGGAAACGACCATGGAATACCGCGTGCTCGGCCGCAGCGGCGTCAAAGTGAGCCGGCTTTGCCTCGGCACCATGCTGTTCGGCGGCCCGACCGACGTGCCGACCAGCGAGCGCATGATCGCCCGCGCCCGCGATGCCGGCTGCAACTTCATCGACACCGCCGACCAGTACCTGAACGGCCGGTCGGAGGAAGTGGTGGGCCAGGCCATCGCGAAGGAGCGGAACCGCTGGTTCCTGGCCAGCAAGATCGCCAATCCGAATGGCGCCGGCGCGCCGGTCTTCGAACGCGGCCTGTCGCGCCACTGGGTGATGCGCGGGGTGGAGGCCAGCCTGCGCCGGCTCGGCACCGACTGCATCGACCTGCTCTACTGGCACAAGGAAGACCATGACACGCCGCTGGAGGTCACGGTCGCCGCGATGGGCGACCTGATCAGGGCCGGCAAGATCCGCACGTTCGGCCTGTCCAACTACCGGTCCTGGCGCATCGCCGCGGTCGTCGCCGCCTGCGACCGCCTGGGCATCGACCGCCCGGTCGCCTGCCAGCCCTACTACAACGCCATGAACCGCATGCCGGAAGTCGAGGTGCTGCCGGCTTGCGGGCATTTCGGCCTGGGCGTCGTGCCCTACAGCCCGCTGGCGCGCGGCGTGCTGACAGGGAAATACGCGTCGCAGGGCGAGCCCGCGGCGGATAGCCGCGCCGGCCGCGGCGACAAGCGCATGATGGAAACCGAATGGCGGCCGGAATCGCTGGCCATCGCGCAGCGCATCAAGGCGCATGCCGAGGCGAAGGGCGCCAGCGCCACGGATTTCGCGCTCGGCTGGGTGCTGAACAACCGGCTGATCACCGGCGCCGTGGTCGGTCCGCGCACCGAACAGCACCTGGAAGACTATATCCGCGCGCCGGATTACTGCTTCACGGCGGAGGACGAGGCGCTGATCGACGCGCTGGTGCCGACCGGCCATCCCTCCACGCCGGGCTTCAACGACCCCAGCTACCCGATCGAAGGCCGCGTGCCGGCGACCGGAGCCTCGGGCCCGGCCTGATCAGGGGTCGATCGTCATCAAGGTCGCATTGCCGCCGGCGGCGGCAGTGTTGGTGCTGACGCTGCGCTCGACCTGGAGCAGTTCGACCGGATAGTCCTGGCGCCCTTCGCGCAGCGCCAGGACATCCAGGCCGAAGACCGGCGCGATCGGGCCCGGCCGCGCCGCGACCTCCGCCAGCAAAGCGGAGAGCGCGTCGCCATCGCCTTCGAACAGCGCCGCATCGCAGGTGGGCGGCGCACCATCCTCGGCGAAGACCACGCGGCCGGCCAGGGCGGCGGGCAGCGGCGCGGTCAGGCCGGCATAGACGGCGTCCGGCGCCCTGACCCAGGCATGATTGCCGGCCGCCAGCGCCGCCGCCACCTGCACCGCCAGTCCGACGCGTGTCGCCGGCACGCAGAGCACGGTGCCGCGCGGATGCAGGCTGTAGCGATTGGCTTCCCCCACCGGTCCCGGCAGGTCCAGCGCCGCCTGCGACGGCAGCCGCGCGGCCAACGCGGCGCAGCGGGCGGCGCCCTCCGCCTCACCCTGCCGGTCCAGCCAGCCGCGCCAGACGGCGAGCGCCGGCACCACGGGCGGCACATCGGCAGCGGGTAACGGCGGCGCGGCCGCCAGCAGCCGGCGCAGGTAGAGCGGGCCGCCAGCCTTGGGTCCGGTACCGGACAGCCCATGCCCGCCAAAAGGCTGCGCGCCCACCACCGCGCCGATGACGGTGCGATTCACATAGATATTGCCGGCGGATACCCGCTCCGTCAGGTGCCGGATGGTCTCGTCGATGCGCGAATGGACGCCGAAGGTGAGGCCGTAGCCACTGGCATTGATGTCCCGGATCAGCGCGTCCATCGCGTCGCGCCGGAAGCGCAGCACATGCAGCACCGGCCCGAACACCTCGCGTTCCAGCTCGCCCAGGCTTTCAAGCTCGATCACGGTCGGCGCCACGAAGCTGCCATGGCGGCAGATCTCGGGCAGCGGCAGTGCGTGGATGGCGCGGTTCCTGCCGCGCATCGCCGCGATATGGGCCAGCAGCCCATCCCGCGCCTCGGCGCTGATCACCGGCCCGACATCGGTCGCGAGCCGGTCGGGGTTGCCGATGGCCAGTTCCTGCATCGCGCCCTTCAGCATGGCGAGGATGCAGTCGGCCACCTCCTCCTGCAGGCAGAGGACGCGCAACGCCGAGCAGCGCTGCCCGGCGCTGTCGAAGGCGGAGGCCAGCACATCCGCCACCACCTGCTCGGCCAGGGCGGAGCTGTCCACCACCATCGCATTCTGCCCGCCGGTCTCGGCGACCAGCGGGATCGGCCGCCCGCCCGGACTCAGGCGCTGCGCCAGGCGCGCCTGGATCTGCTTCGCGACCTCGGTGGAGCCGGTGAACATCACGCCATCCACCCGATGGTCGGCAACCAGCGCCGCGCCGGCCGCGCCGTCGCCCGGCAGCAATTGCACCGCCGCCGCCGGCACGCCGGCTTCCCGCAGGATGCGCGTCGCGATGGTGGCGATCAGCGGCGTCTCCTCGGCGGGCTTGGCGATGACCGCATTGCCGGCCGCGAGCGCCGCCGCGACCTGGCCGGTGAAGATCGAGAGCGGGAAGTTCCAGGGGCTGATGCAGGCGATGGTGCCAAGCGGCCGATGCGTCGCGTTGTCGAAGCCATCGCGCACCTGCACCGCGTAGTAGCGCAGGAAATCCACGGCCTCCCGCACCTCCGACACCGCGTTGGACAGCGACTTCCCGGCCTCCCGCACGATCGGGCCGAGCAGGGCCGGCATCCGGTCCTCCAGGATATCCGCCGCGCGCAGCAGGCAGGCGGCGCGCGCCGCCGGCGGCATCGCCCGCCAGATCGGCGCGCCCGCCTCGGCCTGGGCGGCCGCCGCGGCCACCATATCCGGCGTGGCCTCGATCACCTGGCCGACCAGATCGCGGTGATCGGCCGGGTTGCGCAATCCCCGCGCCTCACCCGCCGCCTCGCCATCGCCGAGCAGCGGCGCCGCGGCGAGTGGCGCATCGGCGCCCGCCAGCAGCGCGGCCGCCAGCGACGCCAGCCGCGGCTCATCGGTCAGGTCGAGCCCGGCGCTGTTGGCGCGCGCCGGCCCGAACAGCGCCCGCGGCAGCGCGATGCGCGGATGTGGCGCGCCAGGCGGCGCGATGGCGCCTGCTTCCGCCACCGGATCCGCGATCAGCGCTTCCACCGGCACCGCGGCATCCGCGATGCGATGCACGAAGGAAGCATTGGCGCCGTTCTCCAGCAGCCGCCGCACCAGATAGGCGAGCAGCGTCTCATGCGTGCCGACCGGCGCGTAGATGCGGCAGGGGCGATCGAGCTTGCCGCGCCCCACCACCTCCTCATAGAGCGGCTCGCCCATGCCGTGCAGGCATTGGAACTCGTACTGCCCGGTGTGGAAATCCTGCCCGGCCATGGCGTGGATGGCCGCGACCGTCTCCGCATTGTGGGTCGCGAATTGCGGGAAGACCGCGTCGGCCGCCGCCAGCAGCTTGCGCGCGCAGGCGCGGTAGGAGACGTCGGTGTGCACCTTGCGGGTGAAGACCGGAAAGCCTTCCAACCCGTCGACCTGGGCACGCTTGATCTCGCTGTCCCAATAGGCCCCCTTCACCAGCCGCAGCATCAGGCGATGACCGCTGCGCCGCGCCAGGTCGATCAGCCAGTCCAGCACGAAACAGGCGCGCTTCTGATAGGCCTGGACGACGAAGCCGATGCCGTCCCAGCCGGCAAGCTCCGGCGCGAAGCAGAGCGCTTCCAGGATATCGAGCGACAGCTCCAGCCGATCCGCTTCCTCGGCATCAATGTTGAGGCCGATGTCCTGGCGCCGCGCCAGCACCGCGAGATCCAGCACGCGCGGCAGCAGTTCCGTCATCACCCGCCCGCGCTGGGCGCGGGCATAGCGCGGATGCAGCGCCGAGAGCTTGATCGAAATGCCTGGGCCTGCATGAATGCCGCGGCCGCCGCTCGCCTTGCCGATGGCATGGATCGCCTGTTCGTAATCGTGCCGGTAGCGCGCGGCATCGCCCGCGGTCGCCGCCGCCTCCCCCAGCATGTCGTAGGAGTAGCGGAAACCCTTCGCCTCCATCCGCCGGCTGTTCGCCAGCGCGTCGTCGATGGTCTGGCCGGTGACGAACTGCTCCCCCATCATGCGCATCGCCAGGTCGACGCCCTTGCGGATCACGGGCTCCCCGCCGCGGCCGATCAGGCGGGTCAGGGCAGCACCGAGCCCGGCTTCGCTGCTGGTAGCGGTGAGCTTGCCGGTCACCACCAGCCCCCAGGTCGCGGCATTGACGAAGAGGGAGGGCGAGTGGCCCAGATGCGCGGCCCAATCGCCGCCGCTGACCTTGTCCCGGATCAGGGCGTCCCGCGTGGCGCGGTCGGGAATGCGCAGCAGCGCCTCCGCCAGGCACATCAGGGCGACGCCTTCATGCGAGGAGAGGGCAAATTCCTGCAGCAGCCCCTCGACGCCGCCATGGCACTGCCGGGCGCGGAGCGCCTCCACCAGCGCCCGTGCCGTGCCGCGCGCCTGCCCGGCCATCGCTTCGGGCAGCGCGGCGGCGGCCAGCAGCGGCGGCACACATTCCTCCTCGGGCCGGCGGCAGGCGGCGGTGATGCGCGCGCGCAGCGCGGTCTGCGGCTGCACCCCCAGGGCGAATTCCTGGAAGGGCCGCGCCCGCGGATCGTCGCCGGCCGTCACCCCGATCGTCGTCGTGGCCATGCTGCGCCCCATCCGGTCCGTATCGGCCCGATATTGGTGATGCCGATGCCGATCGAGAAGGTACGACCCTGCCCGCGAAATGGGCTACACCCTGTATACCAGGGTGAGGATCCAGACGATGGCGGCATCCCCCGCGCGCACCGATATCGCCGTCATCGGCGCCGGCAGCATCGGGATCGCGGTCGCCTGGCATCTGGTGGTCCGACACGGCCTGCAGAATGTCGTGCTGGTCGAAGCCGGCGATGCGATGGCGCTGACCTCCGCCCAATCCGGTGAGAATTACCGCAACTGGTGGCCGCATCCGGTGATGACCGCCTTCACCGATGACAGTATCGCTTCGATGGAGGCCATCGCGCGGGATACCGGCAACCGCATCCACATGACCCGCCGCGGCTATGCCCTGGCGACCCGCCGTGCCGATCCGGCCGATCTGATCGAGGATCTGCATCGCGGCTATGGCGCCGCAGGCACCGGGCGCATCCGGGTGCATGATGGCGGCACCAGCCGCTACCAGCCGGCGCTTGCCGCGGATTGGGAGAGCGCGCCGGACGGCGTCGACGTGGTGCTGGACCCCGCCCTGATCCGCGCGCATTTCCCGAGCTTCGCGCCGGACATCGCCGCCATCCTGCATATCCGCCGCGCCGGCGACATCAGCGGGCAGCAGCTCGGCCAATACATGCTGGAGGCGATCCGCGCCGGCGGCGGCAGCCTGCGCCGGGCCCGCCTCGCCGCGATCGATGGCGGCGCACCCTTCACCCTGCATCTCCAGACCGCCGACGGCCCCGCGATCCTGACCGCCGATCGCGTGGTGAACGCGGCCGGCCCCTTCATCGGCGATGTCGCCGCCATGCTCGGGGAGAGCCTGCCGGTCGCCTGCGTCTACCAGCAGAAGATCGCTTTCGAGGACCGGGCCGGGGCGATTCCGCGCGACATGCCCTTCGCCATCGACCTCGACGGCCAGCGGATTGCCTGGACGGAGGAGGAGCGTGCCATCCTGGCTGCCGAGCCGGAGACCGCGCCATTGCTCGCGCCGATGCCGGGCGGCATCCATTGCCGGCCGGATGGCGGCGACCACGGTCGCTGGATCAAGCTCGGCTGGGCCTATAATCGCCAGCCCGGCGACCCGGCCGGGGAGCCGCCGATCGATCCGCAATTCCCCGACACGGTGCTGCGCGCGGCGAGCCGGCTGAACCCGTCGCTCGCCACCTATATCGGCCGCCTGCCCCGCGCCGCGCGGCACTATGGCGGCTACTACGCCATGACACCGGAAAACTGGCCGCTGATCGGCCCGATGCGGACCGGCGGCGCTTTCGTCGCCGGTGCGCTGTCCGGCTTCGGTACCATGGGCGCCTGCGCGACGGGCGCGCTCTGCGCCGCCTGGATCGCCGGCGCCGCCCTGCCTGCCTATGCGCCGGCGCTGAGCCTGGCGCGCCATGACGACCGGCCATTGATGGCCGAGCTCGCGGCGCTCAACAGCAAGGGCGTCCTGTGACGATGTAACAATCACTCAGGGGGGATCATCCGATGAAGCGTGTGATCGCTGGCGTCCTTGGCATATGGGGCGTGCTGCTTGCCGCAGGTCCGGCTTCGGCCGGTCCCACCGTCGATGCCATCCGCGCCCGCGGCAGCCTGCGCTGCGGCGTGCAGGGCCCGTCCAACCCCGGCTTCGGGGCACCGGACTCGCAAGGCGTCTGGCGCGGCTTCAATGTCGACCTGTGCCGCGCCGTGGCGCTGATGGTGCTCGGCGACCCGTCGAAGATCACCATCGTCCCGCTCTCGACCCAGGCGCGCTTCCCGGCGATGCAGTCGGGCGAGATCGACATCATGACCAACAGCACGACCTGGACGATGCAGCGGGATACCCAGCTCGGCTTCAACTTCCCTGCGATCATCTACTACGACTACCAGGGCATCATGGTCCGCCGGTCCTCCGGCATCACCCATGCGGAGCAGCTGGCCAACGCCACCATCTGCGTGCCGCCAGGGACGACGACGGAGCTGAACCTGGCCGACTGGTTCCGCGCCCGGCGCATCAGCTTCACGCCGCTGGTGATCGAATCCCGCGTCGACCTGACCCGCGCCTATGATGCGGGGCGCTGCGACGCCATCACCTATGACGCGACCATCCTCTATGCCCAGCGCACCACCCTGCAGAACCCGGCCGAACACATCGTGCTGCCCGAGCGCCTGTCGAAGGAGCCGCTCAGCATCACCGTGCGGCATGGCGACGACCAGTTCCACGACATCGCCGGCTGGGCGGTGTTCACCCTGATCAACGCGGAGGAGCTCGGCATCACCCAGGCCAATGTGCGCGAACAGCTCGGCAACCCCGACCCGCAGGTCCGGCGCCTGCTGGGGGTGGAGCGCGGCCTCGGCCAGGGTCTCGGCATCGGTGATGATTTCGGGCTGCGCCTGATCGAGACGCTGGGCAATTATGGCGAGATGTTCGAGCGCAACCTCGGCAGCGGGTCGCCGCTGCGCGTCGAACGCGGGCTGAACCGGCTCTATACCGATGGCGGCATCCTCTACGCACCGCCCAATCGCTGAAACATCGCCGCGCGGGCTGGACAGGTCCCGCCCGTGCGCGATGATCGGCCGATCATCGCGCAGGCAGGAGACACCGCATGGAATTCGTCGATCTCAGCCGGGAGATCTTCCACCGCACCCAGACCCATCCCTCGCACCCGCCGGTGGTGATGACGGTCTGGAACGATCATTCCGAGCCGAAGCGCGCGGGCAACACGGTCTTCACCAGCAAGGCGCTGTCGATCGCCTTCAGCGACCATGCCGGCACCCATGTCGACGCGCCCGTGCATTTCGACCCGCGGCCGGACGCGCTTTCCGTCGACCAGATGCCGCTGGAGAAATTCTTCACCTCCGCCTTCTGCATCGACCTGTCGCATGTGCCGCTGAAGCATGCGGCGACGGTGCCGGAGCTGGAGGCGGCGGTCGCCGGATCCGGCCAGGAGATCCGCCCCGGCGACACGGTGCTGATCCATTTCGGCACCAATGACCGCCTGCTCGGCAAGCCGGGCTACGCGCACGACTTCCCGGGCCTGGCGCTGGAATCCGTGCATTGGCTGGCCGATCGCGGCATCGGCATGTTCGGCGTGGAGGCGATCAGCCCGGCACCGGAAGGCGAGCCGAACTTCCAGGCGCATATGGCCTGTGCCGAACGCGGCATCACCCACATGGAATGCCTGGCCAATCTCGATAAGCTGCTCGGACGCGGGCGCTTCACCTTCATCGGCTTCCCGCTGAAGATCCGGGGCGGCACCGCCAGTCCGATCCGCGCGGTCGCGATGTTCCCGTGACCCGACGGCCGCGATCCCCGAACGGGGATCGCGGCCAAAGGCTCACTTCGCCTTCTGGAAAGCCTCGAAGAAGGCGGTCGGCTTCACGATGCGGTTCTCCATCTTCTGCAGCACGCCGAGGTCGGCCGCCTTCTTCAGATAGGCGCCGAAGGCCGGGTCGGCGGCCATCGCGTTGCGCCGCTTCTCCCGGTCGCCCTGATCGGCATAGCCCCAGAGATGCACGACGGTGTTCAGCGAACCTTCGACCGTGGTGTACCAGCCCAGGCAATTCTCCAGATACTTCTTCTGCAGCGGCCAGGCCTCTTCCTCATAGAGCTTCACGAAATCGGCCATGCGGTTCGGCGCGCAGGTATAGATGCGGACGTCGACGATCATCGGATGCGGCTCCTCCGGTTCCAGGGGCCTGCATCCTGCCCGCTCGACGGCACGGTGCCTACCGCGCCTCCGCCGGCATCGCCCGGGGATGCAGCCTATTCGGGACGGATCCCGGCCTCCCGGATCAGCTGGCCCCAGCTTTCCGTCTCCTGCGCCAGGAGATGCGCGAGATAGGCGGCATCGCCGGTCTGCAGTGCGACGCCCTGCTCGGCGAGCCGGCTGCGCAGCGCCGCATCCTCGGTCGCGGCGCGGAGCACGGCGCCGAGCCGGTCGACCACCGGCTGCGGCGTGCCGACCGGCGCGAAAAGGCCTTGCCAGAAGACGCCGTCGAATCCCGGCAAGGTGTCCGCCACCGGCGGTACCTCCGGCAGCAGCGAGAGGCGGTCCTTCGAGGAGACGGCAACGGCCCGCGTCGCCCCCTCCCGCACCGCCGGCAGCGCTTCCAGCACGGCCGCGAACATGCCCTGGATGCGGCCCGACCGCAGGTCGATCAGCGCCGGCGCGCCGCCGCGATAGGGCACGTGCACGACATCGATGCCGGCCTCCCGGCGGAACATCTCGAGGCAGAGGTGATTGACGGCGCCGGTGCCGGAACTGCCGAAGTTCAGCTGGCCAGGATGGGCCTTGGCATAGGCGATGAGTTCCGCCGTATCGCGCGCCGGCACGTCCGGATGCAGGTGCAGCACGAACGGCGTGCGATAGGCCATGCCGACCGGCACCAGTTCCCGCCGCGGATCGCGTGGCGTCAGGCTGGGCTGCAGCGCCGGATTGATGGCGAGCGAGGTGGTGCCCATCAGCAGCGTGTAGCCGTCCGGCCGGCCCTGGGCGACCTGGGTTGCGGAGACCGAGGTGGCGCCGCCCGGCTTCGGATCGACCACGATCGGCTGTCCGATCTCCCGTTGCATGCGCTCCGCGATGGCCCGGGTGGCAAGGTCGGTCACGCCCCCCGGCGCATAGCCGGTCACCATGGTGATCGGGCGTGCCGGCCATCCGGCCTGGGCGCGCGCCATCCGCGGCAGCGTGGCAACGGCGAGGCCCGCAAGCAGCAGGCTGCGGCGATCGGTCATGCGTTTCCCCTGGTTTTGTCCGGAACAGTGACGAGACCGCGGGCGGCAGACAAGCTTTCAGATCGCGTGATCCTCGCGGCACCCGCCACGAACCCGCCCCCTCCGATCAGCAGGGAGTGATGTTGCTGTCATTCCGGTGACGCGCATCACAAGGACGCGCATCGCCGCCCGACGATGCCGCGCGCCGCCTGGCTGCCATGGTTTCTCCACGAAGGCGGTTCCAACTGACAGGAACGTCGCGCCGGCTTTGCCTGGTGCCCTGAAGGATGGAAGCCTTGAGCCAGTCGCATCGTCCACGAGGCCGCAGCTTGCGGCGTGCCGCCATCGCCGCCCTGCCGATCGTGCTGCTGGCGGGCGAAGCGCCGGCGCAGGACAAGATCCAGCCGCCGACCCTCGCCGCGGACCACCCGGCAAAGCCCCGCGTCGGCGGGGCCGCGACGCCGGAGGAGCCGCGCTCCGACATCGCCGCGCCGCGCGGCGCGGAACCGCCGGCGGGCGTCGAATCGGAACCGCCGGCCACCGCCCGCGCGGCGCCACCGCCACCCGCGCCGGCACCGGAGCCCGCCGCGGCGGCACCGCTGCCCCCGGAAGCACCGCCACCGGCCGCCGAAGCACCGCCGCCCATCGAAGCCCCGCCACCGGCTGCGTCAGCCCCGCCACTGCCCGCGCCGGGCAGCACGCCGCCACAGGCCCAGGCGACCGAGGCCGCCCCGGATGATGATGGCGAAGCGGTGGAGGAGCCGCCGGCCCGGGTCGGCCGCCTCGCGCGCATCCAGGGCAATGTCGGCTTCCGCGCGTCGGCCGAGGATGGCTGGACGCCGGCGCAGGCCAATATCCCGCTGACAGCCGGCAATGCCCTCTATAGCGACCCCGGCGCGCGCGCCGCGCTGCAGGTCAATCAGACCCGCATGGCGCTCGACAGCGGCACCGATTTCCAGTTCGCCCGCCTGGATGACGGCGGCACCGTGGTCACGCTGCCGCGCGGCAGCGTCTATGTCGAAGCGCAGGACATGCTGGATGGGGAAACCATCGAGGTCGTGACCCCGGGCGGCAGCCTGGTGATCGCCCGCGACGGCCGCTATCTGGTCGAGGCCGGGCAGCCGGCGGAAGCGCCGGGCGGCTATCGCCCGGCCCGGTTCAGCGTGCTCGAGGGCGCGGCGCGGGCGGTGGCGGCGACACTGGAACAGCCGCTGGGCCCTGGCCAGGCGCTGGTCTTCGAACGCGAGGCGCCGTCCCTGTCGCGCGCCATGGTCTCCCTGCCGCTGATCGCCTGGGCGACCGCGCTCGCTGCCAAGGAAGCGCCCCCGGCCATCGCTCGGCAGATGACCGGTGCCGAGGATCTCGGCCTCTATGGCCGCTGGGAACCCAGTCCCGACTATGGCGAGGTCTGGTATCCCGAAGTCGAGGCGAATTGGGTGCCCTATCGCGACGGCCGCTGGATCTGGCGGGAGCCCTGGGGCTGGACCTGGCTGGACGACCGGCCCTGGGGCTTCGCACCCTTCCATTATGGCCGCTGGGTACAGACCGGCCGGCGCTGGGGCTGGGCGCCCAGCCCGGAACGGGCCGAGCCGGGCTGGCGCCCGCGACGCCCGGTCTGGGCACCGGCGCTGGTCGCCTTCGTCGGCGGCGTCGCGCTGGGGCCGCGCGGCCCCGGCATCGGCTGGGTGCCGCTCGGTCCACGCGAAGCCTATTACCCGTGGTTCCGGGCCTCGCCGCGCTACGTGCGCGGGGTGAACGCCTTCGCCGTGCGCGACCCGCGCGATCCGGAGCGGCACTGGCGCGACTATCGCCGCGACTTCGCCGGGCCTCGTCCCGGCGGGCCGGGGCCGCGCCAGGGCTTCGGCCCGCCGCCGCGCGCCTTTGACGGCAATTTCGTATTCGCGAACCGCGCCGCCTTCACCGCCGTGCCGGCCCAGGCGATGACCGCCAGCCGTCCGCTGCGTGGCATCGCCCAGGCGGGCGTCGCGGCACCGGGTTTCGGCCCGCGTGGCGGGCCGGCTGGCGTGCCGGCGCTGGCCGCACCACCACCGCCATCCGGCCAGACCTTCGGCGTGACCCGTGCCGTGGCCGGGCGCGTGGGCATCGCCCCGGCCGCCGCCATCGGCACCCCGGGCCGCGGTGGACCGCCACCGCAGACGCATGTGCCGCTGATGGCCGGCCGGCCGGGCTTCGGTCCGCCGGGGCGGCCTGGCCCCGGACCGGGAGCCGGGCCGCAGGCGGGACCACAGCCACAGGCCGGCGGGCCCGGCTTCGGTGCCGCCGCCGGCGCGGCGGCCGGAGCCGCGGCCGGCCTCGGCGCCGCCGGGCTGCTGGGTCGGCAAGGCGGCCGGCCTGAGCCTTTCGCGCCGGCGCCGGGTGTCCGCCTGCAGCCGGGCGCGCCGCTGCCGCAGCGGCCGGGCCAGGCGACCCAGCCCGGCTTCGCACCCGGGCAGCCATCGGGCGGATTCGGTGCCCGGCCGGGCCAGCCGGCCATCGGGCGCCCGGGTTTTGGCGCAGGGCCGCGGCCCGACGCCCCCACGGGCGCTCCCCAGCCCCCGCAGCGCCCTGGCTTCGCCCCCGGCGCCATCCAGACGCCGCAGGCCCCGGGACGCCCCGGTTTCGAATCCGGCCAACGCCCAGGCTTTGGCAGCCCGACGCCCGGCGCGTTGCAAACTCCGCAGGCACCCGGCCGGCCCGGCTTCGAGCCGGGCCAACGCCCAGGCTCCGGAGGCCCTGCCCCCGGCGCGGTGCAGACCCCGCAGGCGCCCGGCCGCCCCGGCTTCGAACCGGGCCAACGCCCAGGCTTCGGCGGCCCTGCACCCGGCTCGGTGCAGACCCCGCAAGCGACCGGCCGCCCTGGCTTCGAGCCAGGCCAACGCCCGGGCTTCGGCGGTCCCACACCGGGTGCCGTTCAGACACCTCAGGTGCCGAGCCGCCCTGGCTTCGAACCCGGCCAGCGCCCGGGCTTCGGTAGCCCCACGCCGGGCGCCATCCAGAGGCCCCAGGCGCCGGCCCGCCCCGCTTTCGAGCCCGGCCAGCGCCCGGGCTTCGGCGGCGGGCACCCAGGGGGCGGCCAGGGCTTCCGGCCGCAGCCGGCACCGGACCCGCAGCCGCCGGCGATCACTGCCCCGACGCCCCGGCCGAGCGCACCGGCACCGGTGGTCCGGCCCTCCGCGCCCCCGGCGCCGCGGCCTTCGCCTCCATCCGCCGCGCGGCCGGCGGCGCCACCGCAGCAGCAGCACCGGCCGAGCCAGCCGCCGGCGCAACAGCAGCATCGGCAGCGTCCGCAGGACGAACGCCGCTGACATGCCGGCCCGGCACGGCGCACGGCCGGGCCGGGGATCAATCCGCCCGCCGGCCATCCGTGATCAGCGCGGCCAGCCCGAAGCCGGCGCCGAGGCCGCAGACCGCCAGCCAGCCGCCCCAATGCCAGGCTGGTCCCGCGGCGGCGGAGCCGACCGCGCCGCCCAGGAAGAAGATGCCGACGAACAGGCCGTTTATCCGGCCGCGCGCTTCCGGCCGCAACAGGTTGATGGCGCGGCGCCCGAGCGTCTGGTCGCCAGTGGTGCCGATATCCAGCAGCACCGCGGCGGCGCCCAGGGCCAGCAGGTGCAGCATCGGCGTCGCCCCGGCGGCCGCCCCCGCCCAGGCCGCCAACGCCAGCGCCGCTAGCAGCAGCAGGTGCGCCGCGATGGTCGCCGGCCGCGTCCAGCCGCGATCGCCGAAACGGCCGAACAGCGGCGTCACCGCCGCCCCCGCCCGCACCGACCAGCGCGAACAGCGCAATGCCGCGCTGGCCGAGGCCGAAGGGCGCCGCCGCCAGCCGCAGGGCCACCGCGGTCCAGAACAGGCTGAAGGCCGCCATCATCAGCGCCGCCGTGAAGGCGCGGCGCCGCAACACCGGCTCCTGCCGCAGCAACCCGCCGAGCGAGGCGATCAGCGTCAGATAGCCGGCCCGGCCCGCCGGCCGGCGCTGCGGCAGCCGCACGGCCAGCACCGCGGCCAGCGCCGCCATGGCCAGCGCACTGAGCCCATAGAAGCCGCGCCAGCCCCAGCTATCGGCGATCAGGCTGGCCAGCGGCCGCGACAGCAGGATCCCGACCATCACCCCGCCCATGACATCGCCGATCACCCGGCCGCGCTGTTCGGGCGGCGCCATGGCCGCGGCGATCGGCACCAGGATCTGGATCGCCGAGCAGGCAGCGCCCAACAGGAACAGCGATGCCAGCAGCGCCGCCGCACCCGGCGCCAGCGCCGCGGCCAGCGCCATCAGCACCGCCGCCGCCAGCAGGCCGAGCACCAGCCGGCGGTTCTCCATCAGGTCCGCCAATGGGACCAGCAGGAACAGGCCGGCGGCATAGCCGAGCAGGCTGACCATGGCGATCAGCCCGGCGGCATCCGGCGCCAGGCCGAGCGCGGGGCCGATCAGCCCGACCAGGGTCTGCGGCGCGAAGAGGTTGGTGATGATGATCCCGGTGGCCGTCGCGAAGAGCAGCGTCAGCGGTCCGGTGATGGTGGCGTCCGGCGGCGGCTGTGGCAGCGCACGGATCTCGGTATCCTGGGTGGCAGACATGGGGCTTCCGCTCGGAGAGGGTTGCATCTCGAGCGGGAGCTTTATTCCCCTCTCTCATTATGATACAATTCGATATGTTCTATAATGACTATGAGCATTCCGCATGAATATTCCCGACCTGGAAGCCTTCATCGCCGTGGTGGAGACCGGCTCGATCGTCGGCGCCTCGGCCCGGCTGCACCTCACCCAGCCTGGCGTGACCCGCCGCATCCAGAATCTGGAGGATGGATTGGGCATCGCCCTGCTCGACCGCCAGTCGAAGCCGTTGAAGCCGACCGCGGCCGGGCGGGAAGCCTATGAGCATGGCCGGCGGGTGCTGCGCTCGCTCGAGGATCTCAAGGCCGGCGTGGCGCCGGGCGGCGAGGTGCGGGGCGAATTCCGCATCGGCGTCATGCCCTACCTGTCCGAGGCGGCGCTCGCGCAGCCGCTCGACCGGCTGCGGGCCACCTTTCCGCGGCTGGCGCTGCGCGTCGTCTCCGGCTGGTCGCCGCGCCTGGTCGAGCAGGTGTCGCGGAGCGAGCTGGATGCCGCGGCGCTTTGCCTGGCCGATGGGCTGGCGGCGCCGGAAGGGCTCGCGGGCTGCGATCTCGGCGCCCAGACGGTGCTGCTGGTCGCCGCGCCCGCACTCGGCGTGCCGAAGCCGGCGCAACTCGCGGATCTCGCGCGGTTCCCCTGGGTGATGAACGAGAACGGCTGCGGCTTCCGCGGTTTCATCCGTCAGCGCTTCGAGGCGGCGCGGCTGCCCTTCCAGGTGGCGGTGGAAGCGCTGAGCGCCGATCTGCGCCTGTCGCTGGTGGCGCGCGGCCTCGGCATCGGCATCGTGACCCCGGCCGCCTTCGCCGGCAGCCGCTGGCGCGACGAGATCGAGGTGATCGAGGCGCCGGAATTCCGCCCGCAGGTGCGGTCCTGGGTGCTGCACCGGCCGCCGGCCGGACGCCTGGGCGAGCCGATCGCGCTGTTCCGCGACGTTCTGGCGGAAGCCCTGAAGGGGCCGATGCCCTTCCTAACGTGAGCCGGCGCGGCTGCGCCGCCATGCACGGACAAGGTGCAGCGCGTAGCCGCCGACCACCAGCGCCACGACCAGATAGCCGAGCGGCTCCACATAGCCGTCCACTTCGGCGTAGTGGTCCTGCAGCAGCAGGCCGAGACAGGCCAGGCAGACCAGCCAGACCGCGGTGCCGACCGTGGTCCAGAAGTAGAAGACCGTGCGCGGCATGCGGACCAGCCCGGCCGGCACCGAGATCAGGGTGCGGATCCCCGGCAGCAGGCGGCCGAAGCCGACCGCGGCCGGGCCGTATTTGATCAACACCCGCTCCGCGTCCCGCATGTCCTCGCCGGTGATCGCGAACCATTTGCCGTAGCGCTCGACCAGCGGGCGGACGCGCTCCGCGCCGATCCGGCGCGCGACCTCGTACCAGACCGCATTGCCGGCGATGGTGCCCAGCACGCCGGCGATGATCGCGCCGGTGAAGGACATCCGGCCCTCCGCGGCCGCGAAGCCGGCCAGCGGCATGATCACCTCCGACGGGATCGGCGGGAACAGGTTTTCCAGGAACATCAGGAAGAAGACGCCGGGCAGGCCGAAATCACCGACGGTGCGGATCACCCACTCGACCATGCCGATCGCCCTTCTCAGTCCAGCCGGAAAAGCTGCAGCGTGAGCCAGCGGCCGCGCGAGTAGTTGATGCCGGTGATCAGCCCGAGTTCCCGCGGGGTGATGCCCTTCGCCGCGGCCTCGGCGCGGAACTGCGCCTCGTCGCGGTTGCCGACGGCGACGATGCGCCCGGGCGCGCCGGCCAGGAAATCCGCCGCCGCGGCACCGCCGCCGAGCAGCAGCCGCGTATTGGCGCCGGTTGCGAAAAGCAGCGAGGGTTCATGGAAGCCGACGATGCCGAAGCGATCCGGCGGCACCGGGACCGGCAGGTCCGGCGCCACCTCCGCCAGGGTGGTGACGACGCGCGGCGCGATCCAGACCGCGTTCAGCCGCGGCAGCGCGCCGCCGAGGATGGCCGCGAAGAAGGGAATGGCGAGGATCGGCGCCGCGAGCGCCGCCCGGCCCCAATGCCCGCCGCGCGCATACTGGGTGACCGCGAGCGCCAGCGCGATGCCGGCGGCGAGCGCCAGCAGCGCGAAGGGGTCGACCCGCTGCTCCAGCGCATAGACCAGCCCGGCCACCGCCATCGGCAGCACCACCGCCACGCCCCAGAGCGCCGCCATCGCCAGCCAGCGCAGCCAGCGCCGCGGCTGCGGTGCCAGCGGGTCGAGCACCCAGCGTGCCGCCAGCAGGGCCAGGGCGGGAAAGACCGGCAGGGTGTAGTGCGGCAGCTTGGTCGCCACCGCTTCGAACAGCAGCCAGACCGGGACCGACCAGGCGAGCAGGAAGCGCACCCCGGGCTGCAGCCGCGCGCCCCAGGCGGCCGGCAGCGCCCGCAGCACGAAGAATGCGGCCGGGAAGGCGGTGAGGCCGAAGATCAGCGTATAGAGCCCGGGCGGCCCCCAATGCTGTTCGCCGCCGGAGCTGACCTTGCCCAGCATGTCGTCGCCGACCGCCTGGGCGAAGAAGCGACCATCGGTCGCGATGCCGATGGCGACGAACCAGGGCAGCACGCAGGCGATCATCAGGGGGATGCCCCAGGCGGGGCGCAGCGCCCGCAGCCAGGGCGCGCCGGTCCGCCAGGCGCGGTCGGCGACAGCCAGCGTCAGCCCGGCCAGCAGCGGCACCATCGGCCCGATCGGCCCCTTGAGCAGCGCGCTGGCGCCGAGCGCCAGCCAGAACCCCGCCGCCTGTTTCGCGGTGAAGCCTTCGGGTGCCAGATAGGCGCGCCCCATCAGCCCCATCGCCGCCGCCACGGTCGCCAGCAGGGCGGCATCGGTCTTGGCGATATGCGTCTCGACCACCAGCACCAGGCAGGAGGCGAGCAGCGCGGCCCCCACGAAGGCCTGCCGCCGGCCGACCAGCGCCCGTCCCCAATGAAAGGTCGCCAGCACCGCGAGCAGCGATCCCAGCAGGCTGGCACCGCGATAGGTCCAGATATCGGTGCGGGAGCCGAGATGCGCCGCTTCCAGCGTGTGCACGATGGCGGCCTGGGCCCAGTGGATGCCGACCGGCTTCTTGTTGCGCTCCTCATCGCCCAGCCGGATCCGGACATAGTCGCCGGTATCGAGCATCTGGCGGGTGGCCTGGGCAAACCGGCTCTCGTCACGATCGCCTGGTGGGATCGAGAAGAAGCCGGGCAGCCAGAGGCAAAGGCACAGCAGAGCCAGCCAGAGACGCGGCCGCCGCGTGTCCGGGAGCCGGTCGAGAAAACTGTCCACCGCTTGCCGCATGGCCGTGGGTGGTAGAGCAGATGGGGGGAAAGTGCGAGAGGGCGCGCCCTTCTCCCTGGCGCTCCCTGCCCCACCGCGTTACGGGGCGCCATGTCCCGTGCCCCGAACGCCTCCGGCCTGCCCACCCGCCGGGCCGCCCTGTCGCTCCTTGAAGCCGTGCTGGAGCGGCGCCGCCCGTTGGAGGAGGCGCTGGAAGCCTTGCCGCCTTCGCTGGAAGCGCGGGACCGCGCCGCGGCGCACCGCATCGCGGCGGCGGTGCTGCGGCGCACCGGGTCGCTCGATGCCGTGCTGGAAGCCTTCCTGACCCGGAACCCGCCGCCGGTGGTGCGGACGGCGTTGCGCATGGGCGCGGCGGAGCTGTTGCTGCTGGACACGCCGCCGCATGCCGCGGTCGCCAGCACGGTGGGCGCCGTGCCGCGGCCCTTCGCGGGCCTGGTCAACGCCGTGCTGCGCAAGGTGGCGGCCGAAGGACCGACGGCGCTGGAGGAACTGGACGGGGCGCGGCTGGACACGCCGCCCTGGCTCTGGAGCGCCTGGCATGGCGCGTATGGCGCGGCGGGGGCGCGGGCGATCGCGGCCGCGCATGGGGCGCCGGCACCGCTCGACCTGTCGCATCGCGGCGCGGCCGTGCTGCCGGAGGGCGCCATGGCGCTGCCGACCGGAACCTGGCGGATGCCGGCGGG
>DASYDR010000347.1:0-7796 GCA_036499545.1 Roseomonas sp.
CTTCCATGTCCCCGAAGCGCCGCTGCCGGCGACGCTGCGGGTGCTGCCCACGCTACCGTCGCGGCAGCGTCCGGTCCGCGGATATCGCGTCGAAGTCGCCGTGACCCTGCCGGAAGAGCATCTGGCCATGATCGCGCGCCGCCGGCAGGACGCGAACCGCCTGTCCATGTTGGGCGCCCTCGACATGGAGGGCCGGACTATCCGCGCCCAGGCGCTCCTGGATCCGACCACGGAGCATGTACTCGCCGCCCCGGCGGCGGTCGCACTGGTCTGCGCCGGGACCTTCCTGCTGGCCGGCTTTCATCAGGTGTCGTCACCATCCCTTGGCGACATGTTACGCGGGCGGTTCCGCCGGGCGAAGCGCATCCGGGGACCGAGCGCCTGGTCCGAGGCGGATATGGAGCGGCTTCACTTCGACCATGCCCATATCGGCGGCGCGCTGGAGGCCGGCGTCTGGCGGCTGGATATGGGGCGATCATCGGCGCTGTCCCTCGCTCCGGTCGACGACTACCCCCTGTTCGGCGGCGGCTTGCTGCTGCACCTGCGGATGGCGCCCGCAGCCTTCACCTTCGGCCCGCGAAGGGTCAGCGCCGACGAGCTGAACGCCCTGGCATACCAGTCCGGCGATCCGCCGAGCTTCGGTTCCTGGTCGGAGGATGCCGCCGGCTACAGCTTTCGGTCCTTCGCGCCGAACGCCCTGACGAGGGTCCTCAAGCTGGAAGACCACTACCTGTACTGGGGCCTGCAATGGGCCCGCGAAGCCGGTGCCCTGGCGAAGACCTACCCGCGGCTGGCAGCCGATACGAAGACCGGCGCGCGAACCGGCTGACGGGCGCAGCCGGGTGGCAGCGGCCGGCGGGCGCCGCGGGACATTGCCCATGACCGCGGCATGGCATCATTGTCCATGTTCCAATGATGACGAGTGATGGACGCCCCATGAGCACCGCTACTGCCGCAGTCGCGCCGCGAAAGGCCGCCATGTCCGTGCTCTTCGCGCTGAGCGCGACGCATTTTCTGAACGACATGATCCAGTCGCTGATCCCGGCCATCTACCCGCTGATCAAGCAGGCCTACCTGCTCGACTACGGGCAGATCGGGCTGATCACGCTGACCTTCCAGATCGCCGCCTCGCTGTTCCAGCCGGCCGTCGGCTTCTATACTGACAAGCATCCGATGCCCTATTCGATGGTCGCGGGCATGGCGTGCAGCCTGGTCGGGCTGATTGGCCTGGCTTTCGCCGGAAGCTACCCGCTGCTGCTGGCAGCCGCGGCCTGCGTCGGCCTCGGCTCCTCCATCTTCCACCCCGAGGCGACGCGGATGGCGCGCAACGCCTCGGGCGGCCGCCAGGGGCTGGCGCAGGGGATCTTCCAGGTCGGTGGCCAGACAGGCAGTGCCATAGGGCCGCTGCTCGCCGCCTTCATCATCGTCCCCTTTGGCCAGCACAGCCTGAGCTGGTTCTCGATCGCCGCGTTGATGGCGATCATGCTCATGCTGTGGATCGCCGGGCGCTATGCCACCCTCGTGCCGCCTCGATCGGCGAAAGTCGTGGACGGCAAGGGGCAGGACAGCGCCGGGAAGCGGCCGGTCTCGGCGGTGATCCTGCCTGTCTCGATCCTGATCATCCTGCTCTTCTCGAAGAACGCCTACACGGCCAGCTTCACGTCCTTCTATACGTTCTTCCTGATGGGCCGGTTCGGGGTTTCGATCCAGGAATCCCAGCTGATGCTGTTCCTGTTCCTCGCCTCTTCGGCGGTCGGCGCATTGGGAGGCGGCATTCTGGGCGACAAGATCGGACGCAACCGCATTCTGTGGTTCTCCATTCTCGGTGCCCTGCCCTTCACGCTGATCCTGCCCTTCGCCAATCTGTTCTGGACCGGCGTGCTCACGGTGGTGATCAACATGATCATGTCGAGTTCCTTCGCCGCGATCCTGATCTACGCGATGGAGCTGCTGCCCGGCCGGATCGGCCTGGTCGGAGGTTTTTTCTACGGGCTGACCTTCGGCCTGGGCGGGATCGCGGCAGCACTGCTTGGCGGCCTCGCGGACCAATATGGGATCGAGGCCATCTACCGCGCCTGCGCCTTCATCCCGGCGATAGGGCTGCTCGCCTGGTTCCTGCCGCGCCTGCGCGACGCCTGACGCCTGGAGGGTCCGTCCCGCCATGCGACGGCATCGTGCGGATGCCAGCGCGGAAGGGCGCGGCGGCGCGAATTGCGCGCCGCCACGCCGTCAGCGTCCAGCGATCGAGCGTGATCGATCGAGGTGGATCAGCGGTTCGCTGCGGTGATCCGGCCCACGCGAAGGCGGAGCCTTCCTGAGGGCCATGCTACCGCCGCCGCAGCACCAGTGTCGTCCAGGGCCCCACATCGATCCGCCGTTCCAGCACCAGCCCGCAGCGCTGATGCGCGGCCAGCACCATCCGCGCCTGGGTGCCGAGCAGCCCGGCCAGGATCGCGGTGCCGCCGGGCGCCAGATTGGCGGCCAGGTGCTTCGCCATGGCGCAGAGCGGGCGCGCCAGGATGTTCGCGAAGACCAGGTCATAAGGCCCCGGCCCGCGCACCGAAGGGCTGCGCCAGCCATCGGCCAGGATGGCGCGCATCAGATGCGCCACGGCGTTGAGCCGGCCATTCTCGGCGCAGACGCGCACGCTCCAGGGCTCGATATCGGTCGCGACGACGCGGCGCTTCAGCAGGCTGATGGCGGCGAGCGCCAGGATGCCGGAGCCGCTGCCGAGATCCAGGATGCGGCGCGGGCGGCGATGCGCGACGCGTTCCAGCGCGCGCAGGCAGCCTTGGGTGGAAGCGTGCTCGCCGCTGCCGAAGGCCAGGCCGGCATCCAGGCGCAGGACCTTGCGGCCATAGGCAGTCGGATTCGGCAGATGCGTCGGCCGGATCAGGAAGCGGCGGCCGACCGGCTGTTCCGGGAAGCTGGTGACGGTGCGGGCGAGCCAGCCATCGGCTTCGGTCTCCGCGCGCAGCAGCGCCGGCGCCTCGATGCCGGTGACCAGCGCCGCCAGCGCCAGCGCGCCGGCGAGTTCGGCGTCATCGGCGCCCTGCTCGCGCACGCCTTCCACGCGCCAGGTCTCGGCCGGTTCTTCCCGGAAATAGCCGACCGTGGTGCAGACCGTCTCGAAAGCCGCTTCGAAGGTGGGAACCGCGTGTTCCGGCAGGCCTTCGACGGCGATGGTCTCGAGCGGCAGGGCATGCCGCAGCGACAGGCCGGGACCGCCGGCATTGGGCGCGCGCATCAGGCGCGGTCCACGAACCGGTCGAGCACGCGCTTGCTGCCGGATTTTTCGAACTCGATGTCGAGCTTGTCGTCGTCCACGCCGGTGATCCGCCCATAGCCGAATTTCTGATGAAACACGCGATCGCCCACCGCGAAGCTGCTGCCGCGCGCCGGGCGTGCCTGCACTTCCCAGGCCCCGGCTTCGATCACCCGCGCCCGGCGCGAGGCCAGCGGGCCGGCGGCGAAGACGGTGGGCGCGGTGACCATGCGCGCACGCTCCTGCGCCGCCCCGCCGCTGCGGGCGACATGCGCCTCCGGCAGTTCGTCCAGGAAGCGGGAGGGGATGGAACTGGTCCAGTTGGCGTAGATGCGCCGGTTGGCGGCATGGCTGACGATCGCGGTGCGGCGCGCGCGGGTCAGCCCGACATAGGCCAGGCGGCGCTCTTCCTCGAGCGCCCTCTCCCCGCCTTCGTCGAGGCTGCGCTGGGAGGGGAACAGCCCTTCCTCCCACCCCGGCAGGAATACCATGTCGAATTCCAGGCCCTTGGCAGCATGCAGCGTCATCAGGCTGACGCGCTCGCCATCCGCATTCTCGTCATTCTCCATCACCAGCGCAACATGGTCTAGGAAGCCGGCCAGGCTTTCGAATTCCGACAGAGCGCGCACCAGCTCCTTCAGGTTCTCGAGGCGGCCGGCCGCTTCGGGCGTACGGTCCGCCTTCCACATCTCGGTGTAGCCGCTCTCCTCGAGCAGGGTCGCGGTGGTGACGACATGGCCTTCGGTCGCCAGCATGCCGCGCCAGCGGTCGAAGCCCTGCATCAGTTCCACCAGCGCCTGGCGGGCCTTGCCGCGCAGCCCTTCGCCGCGCTCGGCCATCCGATGTGCGGCGGAGGACAGGGGAATGCTCTCACGCCGGGCGATCTCGTGCATGGCGCGCAGCGCGGTGTCGCCGAGGCCGCGCTTCGGCGTGTTCACGATCCGCTCGAACGCCAGGTCGTCGGCGGGCTGGTTGAGCACGCGCAGATAGGCCATGGCGTCGCGGATCTCGAGCCGCTCATAGAATTTCGAACCGCCGACGACGCGATAGGGAATGCCGGTGGTGAGCAGCCGTTCCTCGAAGGCGCGGGTCTGGAAGCCGGCGCGCACCAGGATCGCGATCTCGCGCAGCGGATGGCGGCCGCGGCGCGCCTGTTCGATGCGGCCGACGACGGCGCGCGCCTCCTCCTCGCTGTCCCAGAGGGAGAGGATCTGCACCCGCTCGCCATCGGCATCCTGGCGGCCGGGACGGAGCGTCTTGCCGAGGCGGCCGCTGTTATGCGCGATGAGGCCGGAAGCGGCGGCGAGGATCGGCCGGGTCGAGCGGTAATTGCTTTCCAGCCGCACCACGGTGGCGCCGGGGAAGTCCTTCTCGAAGCGCAGGATGTTCTCGATCTCGGCGCCGCGCCAGGAATAGATCGACTGGTCATCGTCGCCGACGCAACAGATGTTGCGCGGCAGCGGATCCGGCCGCTGCGCCAGCAGCCGCAGCCAGAGATACTGCACCAGATTGGTGTCCTGGTACTCGTCGACCAGGATGTAGCGGAAGCCGCGATGGTATTCCGCCAGCACCTCCGGCTGGGTGCGCAAGATCTCGGTGACGTGCAGCAGCAGGTCGCCGAAATCAGCGGCGTTCAATTCGATCAGGCGGCGCTGGTAGGCGGCATAAAGGCTGCGCGCGGCGCCGTTCGCCCAGTCGCTGTCCTCGGCGGCGGTCACGCGGTCCGGCGTCAGGCCGCGATCCTTCCAGCGCTGGATCACGCCCATGGTGCCGTTGGGCGGCCAGCGCTTGGCGTCGATGCGCGCCGCTTCCATCACCTGCTTCAGCAGGCGCAGCTGGTCGTCGGCGTCGAGGATGGTGAAGTTGGTCTGCAGCCCGACCAGCCCCGCATGCCGGCGCAGCATGCGCGCGCAGAGCGCGTGGAAGGTGCCGAGCCAGAGGCCTTCGGCCGGCTGGCCGAGAATCGTGGCGACACGCTCCCGCATCTCCCGCGCCGCCTTGTTGGTGAAGGTGACGGCCAGCACCTGCCAGGGCCGGGCACGGCCGCTCATCAGGATATGCGCGAAGCGGGTGGTCAGCACCCGGGTCTTGCCGGTGCCGGCGCCGGCCAGCACCAGCAGCGGGCCGTCCACCGCCTCCACCGCGGCGCGTTGCTCCGGGTTAAGGCGGGACAGGTAATCGGGCTGGGGGGAGTTTGGCGTGGACACGCGCAGGATATAGAACAGCCCACGAACAGCTCCAACTGCCAGGCGCCCCGTCCTTGCTACGTTTTCTCGAATGGTCCGCCCGCCAAGGAGGTGCGCTGCTGGCCGGCGGCATCTTCCTCGGCCTCTTCGTGCCACCGCTGGCGGCGCTGTTCCGCGACGCGGTGACGCCGACCGTCGCCGGGCTGATGACGCTGGTGCTGCTGCGCACCGACCCGGCGCAGGTCGTCGCCTATCTGAAGCGGCCGCTGCTGGTGGCGGCGCTGCTGGCCTGGCTGATGCTGGCCTGCCCGCTGCTGGCCTTCGGGGTCGCCTGGGCGACGGGACTCGACGGGCCGCTCGGCGCCGGGCTGGTGATCATGGCAACCGGCTGCGCCGCGACATCCTCCCCTGCTTTCGCGCGGCTGGTCGGGCTGGATGGCGAGATCAGCCTGGTGGTCGCGGTGCTCTCGACCCTGCTGGTGCCCTTCACCGCGCCGCCGCTGGCGCTCGGGCTGATGGGCATCGACCTGTCGATCTCGCTCGAGGCGCTGATGCTGCGGCTGGCGCTGGTGGTCGGGCTGCCGCTGCTGGTCTCGATCCTGTTGCGGCGGCTGCTGGGGCCGCAGCGCCTGGCGCGGATCGGGCGTGCGGTGGATGGCGGCTCGGTCTGGCTGGTGGTGCTCTACGGCTTCGGCGTCATGCACGGCATGCTGGCGCTGCTGCTGGCCGATCCGGCCCGGGTGCTGGGCGGCATCGCGCTGGCCTTCGCCGGCAATGCCGGGCTGAACATCGCGACCGCGGCGGCCTTCGCGCCGGCGGGCCAGGGTGTCGCGCTGGCGGCGGGGCTGCTTTCCGGCAACCGGAACATGGCGCTCTATCTGGCGGTGCTGCCGGCGACGGCGGAGCCGCGCATCCTGCTGTTCTTCGCGCTCTGCCAGTTCCCGCTGTTCCTGAGCCCCTTCCTGCTCAGGCCGGTCTATGCCCGACTGGCGCCGGGATGACGGCCGGCGGCGGCCTTCAGCGCGCCGCCCGCGCACCCAGCAGATGCGCGATGGCATAGACCAGGTCGGGGCGGTTCAGCGTGTAGAAGTGGAATTCGTCGACGCCATTGGCCTGCAACAGCCGCACCTGTTCCGCCGCGACCACGGCCGCGACCATGCGCCGGGTGTCCGGATCCTCGTCCAGGCCTTCGAACAGACGCCCCATCCAGGCCGGCACGCTGGCGCCGCACATGGCGCTGAACTTCACGACCTGTGAGAAATTCGTCACCGGCAGGATGCCGGGCACCACCGGCACCGTGATCCCGGCCGCGCCGCAGCGGTCGAGGAAGCGCAGATAGGTTTCGGTGTCGAAGAAGTACTGGGTGATCGCGCGGTTCGCTCCGGCGTCGATCTTGCGCTTCAGGTTATCGAGGTCCTGGTCCGGCGACAGCGCGGTCGGGTGCGTCTCGGGATAGGCCGCGACCGAGATCTCGAAATCGGCGATGCGCTTCAGGCCGGCGACGAGATCGGCGGCATAGGCATAGCCGCCCGGATGCGGCGCATAGACCGCCTGCCCCGTCGGCGGATCGCCGCGCAGCGCCACGATGTGGCGGACGCCCGCCGCCCAATAGTCGCGCGCCACCGCATCCACCTCCGCCTGGGTGGCGCCGACGCAGGTCAGGTGGGCCGCGGGCGTGAGCGCGGTTTCGGCCACCATGCGCGACAGCGTCGCATGGGTACGCGCCTGGGTAGTGCCACCGGCGCCATAGGTCACCGAGACGAAGCGCGGCCCCAGCGGCTCCAACCGGCGGATGCAGGACCAGAGCTGCTCTTCCAGCTTGTCGGTCTTGGGCGGGAAGAATTCGAAGGACAGCCGCGGCGCCGGCAATTCCGCCAGGTTCGGCAGGCCGGGGATGCGCGGCCCGGTCAGCCAGCGCTGCAGGGTCCCGGGGGCATGATCTTGGCTGGGCAGGTCCATCGGTATTTTGTCCGGCTCGGGCGACGAAGCCCGTCAGTGGCGCGTTCGGCCCCCCCTTGCAAGCACGACATCAACCCTATGTCAGTTGCTTACGGCAAGTTGCGGAAACGACGCGATACATTCCCTATGTCCAGAAAGATGCTATGCGAACGCTCCATGCGCTCCGCTCCCCCCCTCTGGCCGGCCCTCGGCCTGTCCGTCCTCCTCGCGCTCGGTGCCTGCGCGACCCGGCCTGATCCCTCGGACCGGGAGGCCGTGGCCGAGTATGAGCAGAACAATGATCCGCTGGAGCCCGCGAACCGCGTCTCCTACGACGTGCATGACGCGATCGACCGCTATGCGCTGGAACCCGCCGCGCGCGGCTATCGCGCCGCGATACCGGCGCC
>DASYDR010000348.1:0-4297 GCA_036499545.1 Roseomonas sp.
GGGTGAGGTCGCGGCTGGGGCCATTCGGCAACCGCATGCAGCGCCAGGTCGTCGAACGGGCGATGCCGCCGGGCTCCAGCCGCATGGGACAGAAATCATAGACGGGCGTGAGCCGGACGCTGCCATCGGGCGCTTTCCGCAGCGCCGTGTTGCGGCCGTGATTGTCCGGGTTGCCAAGCGCCAGGTTCAGGACATCCCGCAGGACGTATTCCGTCACCTCGATGGCCGGATCGTCGCAAACGGTCTTGATGACATGGAGGTAGTCCTCATGCGCTGCCTGGTGGCCGAAACCGGCGATGCCGGCGGCGGAGACGATGCTTTCCTGCCCGAAGCGGATGACCTTGCCATGCGCGACCTGGCGGTCGAAGCGCGGGATCAGCAGCGTGCCGTCCCGATGGCCCAGCGCCCCGGCGCAGCGCAGCCCGAAGGCGCGGGCGAGTTCCAGATATGGCGCTTCGGAGGCCAGGATCAGCCCGGTCGCCGGGTGCCTGTCGCCCACCCATTTGACGATGGCGTGCTCCGTGGCCTCGGCATCGGGCACCATCGGGTCCGGTAGCCAGCGGCCGTCGCGATTGCGCGTCAGCAGCAGCTTCGGCCAGGCGCCCTGCACGCCGGAGGAGCCGGAAGCGAGGGCCGAGGCGTCGCGCGCCAATTCGGTGAAGGCGCCGTCGCGGGCGAAGACCTGTTCCGGCGTCAGGCCCGGATGGCTTTTGCCGCTGAGCCGCTTCCTCTCCGCGTCCCAGGCCTGCCTGACGCGGATATTGCCGATCGGGCTGCCGCCGGCGCGCAGCAGCAGCGGTGCCTCACTGGCCGGCGCGTCCCGGGGAAGGCCGAGGCTGTCGGTCAGCACCGTGCGGGCATGTCCCTGGGGCAGCAGGTCGAGCAGGAAGGGCGGCCAATGCGCGTGGCGATGGATCGCGAAGGACGGGGGAGAGCGGACGCTCAGCGCGGCCGCGCCACGCAGCCCCGTGGTGATGTCCGGATCCACCGCGAGCACATAGGCATCCTCATAGGCAAGGCGGGTCGGTCCCCGCCAGCCCGCATCAGGATCGGCCAGCGTCAGCCGGGCCGCGTCACGCCAGCGCCCGTCGATGTGGATCTGGAAGGTGATGTCCCTGGGGTGCATCCGGTCCCCTATATGGTGCCTTAATGCCGGCCCAGCAAGGTTTATGCACCATCATAGGGGCCCATGCCATATCGGCTCGTGCGGCCATGCATGGCCGGCAACTGGCTGATTTGCTTGCATTATCCGGAATGCCCCGACACCTCCCAGCGCGATGGAAACGTGGCGCGCTTCCAAGGGCCTCCCAGGCCGGGCGCCGCCTTGGCCTGTTCAGGCGGCCAGGCGCAGCCGCGCGGCGTTGCCCAGGCTGGCGAACAGCGTCGCATAGGGGGCCAGCGTGGCGGTGCCGCCCGCCGCCGCCGGGCCGCCGATGCCGGGGGCCAGCAGCGTCGCGTCGCCGATCGCGGCGAGGTCGATGGCGACCGGCTCCGGCGCCAGGTTGAAGACGCAGGCCACGCCGGCGCCGCCCTCCTCGCGCAGGAAGCCGATCAGCGGCTCCGGCAGGTCGAGCTGCCGCAGGGTGCCGCGGGTCAGGGCGGGATGCGCCTTGCGGAAGGCGATCATGGCGCGGGTGAAGCGCAGCACGCTGTCCGGGTCGCGTTCCTGCCGGTCCGCCGCGCGGGCGGCATGCTCCGCGCGGATCGGCAGCCAGGGCGCGGCGGCCGCCGTGAAGCCGGCCTGCGGCGCGTCGGCCGACCAGGGCATCGGCGTGCGGCTGCCGTCGCGGCCCTTGAAGTCCGGCCAATAGGCCAGGCCGAAGGGGTCGCGGATCTCGTCCTCCGACAGGGCGACATCGGGCAGGCCGAGTTCCTCGCCCTGGTAGACGCAGGCGGTGCCGCGCAGGGACAGCAGCAGCGCGATCAGCAGCCGGGTGTGGCGGTCATCCGGCACGCCGCCCGGTGCCCAGCGCGTGGCGGCGCGGGCGACGTCGTGGTTGCTGAAGCTGAAGCAGGCCCAGCCTTCCTCCCCGGCCTCGCCGAGGCGCCGCAGCAGGGTGCGCAAGGTCGGCCAGTCGAAGCCGTCGCGCAGCGGCGACAGCGTATAGGCCATGTGCAAATGGCCTTCGCCGCGGGTGTAGTCCATCACCCGGCGATAGGCGCCGGGCTGGCTCGACACCTCGCCGAGGGTCACGGCGCCGTAGCGGTCGGCGAGTGCGCGGATGCGCGCCAGGATCCCGTAGGTGGCGGGATGCATCATGTCGTGCCGGTGGTCCTGCATGCCGAACAGCTTCGCCGGCGTGCGGTCCTTCGGGGCGGCCGGGTTCGCCGGCAGCGCCGGGTCATGCGCCAGGAAATCCACCGCATCCAGCCGGAAGCCGTCGACGCCGCGCCGCAGCCAGAACTCGCCGACCTCGAGCAGGGCGTCGAGCGCCTTCGGGTTGGCCAGGTTCAGCGCCGGCTGGCTGACCAGGAAATGGTGCAAATAGTATTGCCGCCGGCGCACATCGTATTGCCAGGCGGGGCCGCCGAAGACGCTCAGCCAGTTGTTGGGCGGCGTGCCGTCCGGGCTCGGGTCGGCCCAGACGTAGAAATCGGCCTTGTCGCCATCGCGGCCGGCGCGGCTTTCCTGGAACCAGGCATGGCGGTTCGAGGTGTGGCCGCCGACCAGGTCGATCAGCACCTTCAGGCCGCGCGCATGGGCGGCGGCGAGCAGCGCGTCGAAATCGGCGAGGGTGCCGAATTGCGGATCGACGGCGAGGTGGTCGGCGACGTCGTAGCCGAAATCATCCTGCGGCGAGGTGTAGAAGGGGCAGAGCCAGATGGCGTCGGCGCCCAGCGCCGCCACATGGTCCAGCCGGGCGATGGCGCCGCGCAGGTCGCCCACGCCGTCGCCGTCGCTGTCGAGAAAGCTTCGCGGGTAGATCTGGTAGATGACCGCTCCGCGCCACCAGCCCCTGTCCTGCGTCACCGCGCCCCCAGAATCGGCCCGGCTGCCCCAGGCTCGTCATCGTCACAGGAGGCCGGGATAGCCCCCCACGCAGAAGGCAATCAAGGATTCGTGACAGCCTGAAGGCAGTGTGGCCCCAATTTCTTCTTGAATCTGTGACGTTTATCGCTCTGCGGTAGCATGCTCCCCTGGCTCATCGCGCCTGGCGTGGTGATCGCGCCGATGGATGGCGGCCAGCGCAACCGCCGGATCGGCGATGGCGTTCACCCGGCAGGTCGGCAGCGGAGGTCGAGCATGAAGACGCGCATCAGCCTGAAGAACCCGCAGCCGGGTGGCGGCTTCCTGTTCGTGACGGTGACCTGGCCGGCCGCGCCCAGGGTCGGTGACCTGGTCACGGTGGAGATCCCGAACCTGCTCGGCGAGCCGTTCACCGAAATCGTCCGCATCACCGCCCTGACCCTGACCGGCACCGGCCATGACGCGCTCGGCGAGGTGATCCATGAGGCGATGGGCGATCTGCGGGTGCTGGCGCAGGGCGGCATCTGGGCGATGCTGAAGGGCGCCGGCGCCAGCCTGCATGCCGATGAGCTGGTCAATCTCAGCTTCCTGCGCACGCTCCGCATGCTGATGGCGCGGGTGCCGGAACGCGACGACCCGGGCGAGGTGCCGGCGCTGGGCAGGCTCGGCGGCAGCATCCGCGTCTACGCCAATGCGGTGGGCCGTGGGGAGGAGCGTCTGTTCGCGGCGATCCAGCAGGTGCTGGGCGCCATGAAGGGGTTCGAGCGCGCGGCACGGGCGGCGGAGCGCTGGTTCGAGCCGCCGGAGCGCGGCGAGGAACGCGCCGCCTGACCCCATCTTGAAACCCGGCCCGCCGCGGCGCCGGGCTATACCGCGCATGGCATCACGCTCGGGAGGCATGATCGATGACCGGAAAAATCGTCACCTGTCTGTGGTTCGACCATGGCGAGGCGCGCAAGGCGGCCGAATTCTACGCGGCGACCTTCCCCGACAGCCATGTCGCGACGGCGCTGCCATCCCCCGCCGACTATCCCGGCGGCACCCAGGGGCGGGAGCTGCTGGTGGAATTCACCGTGCTCGGCCAGGCCTTCGTCGGCCTGAATGGCGGTCCTGGGCACAAGCCAAACGAGGCGGTGAGCTTCCAGGTGATGACCGACGATCAGGCCGAAACCGACCGCTATTGGAATGCGATCATCGAGAATGGCGGCAGCGAAAGCCAGTGCAGCTGGTGCAAGGATCGCTGGGGCTTTTCCTGGCAGATCGTTCCACGCGCCCTGATGGCCGCGATGAAGGATCCGGACCGCGCTGCCGCGAAGCGTGCAATGGACG
>DASYDR010000349.1:0-1823 GCA_036499545.1 Roseomonas sp.
CGAGGGGGCGACCACCCTCATCGGCGGCGGCGCCGGCGACATCCTCTTCGCGGCGGGTGCGACGGGCGATCTGCTGGTCGCCGGCTCCGGCAACACGACGTTGAGTGGCGGTACCTCGACCGGCAACAACACCTTCATGTCGGGCAGCGGCAACGACCTGATCATCGGCGGCATCGGCAGCGACACGATCTTCGCCGGCGGTGGCGACGATACCGTCTTCGGCGGCGGCGGTGCCGACGTCTACAACTTCCTGAATGCGCTGACGACGGGCGGCAGCTTCACGATCGGCGACTTCGCGCCGGGCGCCGACAAGATCGACCTGTCCGGCTACAAGGGCAGCATCAATCAGCTGCTGAATTCGCAGGTCAATACGCCCGCCGGGACGATCATCTCGCTCTCCGACGGCACCCAGATCACCTTCACCGGCCTGGATGAACTGAAGCGTAGCGACATCGTCTGACCCGGGGCGTGACGGCGTCCGGCCGGTCGGGCCGGATGCCTGCGGCCCGCGATCAACCCAGCCGGGACGCTCCCGCGGGAGCGTCCCCATCGAGTGCCCGGGCCGCCGCGGCCCGGGCCGGATTGCGCTCCGCGGGGTGCGTTGCCGCGCGGTGATCCGTTCATGAAAGCTGTCTGTCAGGGTCGAAGGCAGGCCGCCAGCAAGGTCACGTCCGCATGGCTCAGCCCGAGGTCAGGCTTCCTCCGCCCACGACGGACCGGAGCGACATGGTGGCCGAGGTCCGCTCCTCGGCGCATATGCTGACCATCCAGCCGGGCCTTTACTGCATCTCCGTGCTCGAGCCCGGCCGCGCTTTGGCGCAATCCGCGATGCTGCCGAGCACCCGGGTCTCCGGCGCGCCGGGCACCGGCCAGAATGGCGGCATCAGCACGGTCGGCCTGCCATCCGACGAATGGCTGGATACCCCGGGCCAGGCCATCCTGGTGCGCGCCGCGCTGGCCAACAGCCGGCTGCTGCTGACCAATTACCTGCCGCGCGGGGACGCCACGGCGACCCCGCCCAAGCTGCATATCCAGCGCCTGGGCGATATCGTGCCGGCCGCGCAGGCAGCGGCGGAGGCGGTCGTCGCCGCATCGCCGGAGCCCACCCCGGATCAGGCGCCGCCACCGGCCATCGTCGCGCATGTCCAGCGCGATGGCGATGTCGCCCGCGGCTTCGGCGAATGGGTCGGCGCCGCCGGCGCCGGCCGCTGGATCGAAGGCTTCAGCATCGCGGCGCCCGAAGGCATCGCGACCCAGGATCTGGAGTATCAGGCCGTGCTCGGGCGCGGCTGGCTGTCCCCCTGGATCCTCAGCGGTGGCTTCTGCGGCAGCCGCGGCATGTCCCTGCCCATCCTCGGCCTGCGGGTACGTCTGAAGGGCGCGGCGCATCGGAATTACGCCTGCGAGGCGGAGGCGACCTTCGGCGATGGCAGCCGGATCGGCCCGCTGATCGGTGCCGAGATCGCCTGTGAATCGGACGCGCTGGCGCCGCTCGAGACCTTTCGCCTGGTGCTGGCGCCGAAGGGGCTGGATGCCGGCGAATTCGCCGCGGCGAATGTCAGCACCATGCCGCCGCGCGCGGTGCGCAAACCCGTCCGGATGAAGACGTGAGCGCGCGGCTCTCCCGCACCCTGCCGGCGTCGCCGGTGAGCCCGCCGCGGCCCGCGCCGGGCATGCGCTACCTGTTCATCCACCAGAACGCGCCCGGGCAGTACCTGCATATCCTGCGGCGGCTGGCGGCGAACCCCGCGAACGATGTGGTGATGATCGGCCTGCATGATGCGGCCGAGATCCCGGGCGTGCGCCGGATCGCCTACAGCTTC
>DASYDR010000350.1:0-7258 GCA_036499545.1 Roseomonas sp.
AAGCCTCCCTCTCCTTCATCGGCCTCGGCGTGAAGCCGCCGACCGCAACCTGGGGCGGCATGACCCGCGACGGGTTCGAGAACATCCTGGATGCACCCTGGCTCGCAATCTTCCCGGGCCTCGCGATCCTGCTGCTGGTGCTCGGCCTCAACATGATCGGCGACGGGCTGCGCGACGCGACCGATCCGAAGCTGCGCAATGAATAGCATCGGATCGCGCAGCACCGCAGGCGTAGCCGAGGAGCGCAGCGTGAATCCGATGCTTCGCCAATGGCCTATCGGATCGCGGAGCACCGCAGGCGAAGCCGAGGAGCGCAGCGTGAATCCGATGCTCAGCCATGAGTGATCCGCTTCTTCAGGTGCAGGGCCTGCGCAAGCACTTCCATCCGAAGCGCCGCGTCACCGTGCGCGCGGTCGAGGACGTCTCCTTCAGCATCCGCCGCGGCGAGGCCTTCGGCCTGGTCGGCGAAAGCGGCTGCGGCAAATCCACCGCCGCCCGCGCCCTGCTGCGCCTGATCGAGCCCGATGCCGGCAGCGTCCGCTTCGGCGGCGCCGATGTCCTCTCCGCCCGTGGCGGCGCCCTGAAGGCGATCCGCCGCCGCATGCAGATCGTCTTCCAGGACCCCTATTCCTCCCTCGATCCGCGCCAATCCATCGGCGGCGCACTGACCGAGCCGATGCACGTGCACGGCATCGCCGAAGGCCGCGATGCCCGCCGCCGCGCAGCCGGCCTGCTGGAGGAAGTCGGGCTGCCGCCGGCCGCGCTCGACCGCTACCCGCACGAATTCAGCGGCGGCCAGCGCCAGCGCATCGGCATCGCCCGCGCGCTCGCCCTCGAACCCGAACTCATCGTCGCGGACGAACCGGTCTCCGCCCTCGACGTCTCCGTCCAGGCCCAGGTCCTGTTGCTGCTGGAGGAGTTGCGCCGCCGCCGCGGCCTCGCCTTCCTCTTCGTCAGCCACGACCTCTCCGTCGTGCGCTGGTTCTGCGAACGCGTGGCGGTGATGTATCTCGGCCGCATCGTGGAGGAAGGCCCGGTCGCCCGTGTGCTGAACGCGCCGCTGCACCCCTATGCCGCCATGCTGCGCGACGCCTACCCGGTGCCCGACCCGGCCCATCGCGCCGCCCTGCCGCGCATCATCGGCGAAATCCCCTCCGCCGCCGCGCCGCCGCCCGGCTGCCCCTTCCATCCGCGCTGCGTGCACGCGATGGCGCGGTGTTCGACGGAAGCGCCCTTGTTGCTGGCGAAGGGCGATGGGGCGGTGGCCTGCCATCTGCATGGGTAGGTAGGACCCCGGGGGAATGAATTCCCCCGGACCCCCTTCTTTTCTTTTTACTACTTGAACGGAGCAGCACGGTCGCCGCATCCGGTCCGACCGTGCAGTTGATAAAAATGGAAGAAGAAGGGCGAATTCATTCGCCCCGATCCTAAAATCCTTCGAACAGCTCCGTGGACAAATACCGCTCCGCGAAGCTGGCCGCGATCCCCACCACCAGCCCGCCTTCCGGCACTTCCCGCGCCACCTGGATCACCGCGTGGAGAACCGCGCCGGAGGAGATGCCGACCGGCAGCCCTTCCTCCCGTGCGCAGCGGCGGGCGGCGGCCAGGGCTTCGCGTTCGGAAACGCGGCGCAGCCCGTCCAGCGCGTCCAGCTCCAGCACGCCCGGGCGGAAACCGGCGCCGATGCCCTGGATGCGGTGCGGGCCGGGCTCATCGCCGCTCAGCACCGCGCTTTCCGCCGGTTCGACGCCGATGACGCGGAGGCCGGCGTGGCGGGGTTTCAGGGCGCGGGCGATGCCGGTGAGCGTGCCGCCGGTGCCGATGCCGCCCACCACCGCGTCCACGGCGCCGCCGGTATCGGCCCAGATCTCTTCGGCCGTGGTGGCGGCATGGATGGCGGGGTTGGCGGGGTTGTCGAACTGGCGCGGCATCCAGGCGCCCTTGGTCCTGGCCTCGATCTCCTGGGCGCGGGCGATGGCGCCGGCCATGCCCTTCTTGGCGGGCGTCAGCTCGAGCTCGGCGCCCAGCAGCTTCATCATCCGGCGTCGCTCGACGCTGGCGCCATCCGGCATCACGACGATGAGGCGATAGCCCTTGGCGGCGGCGACGAAGGCGAGCGCGATGCCGGTATTGCCCGAGGTCGGCTCGATCAGGGTGGAACGGCCGGGAGCGATCTGCCCGGCGCGCTCGGCCTCCTCCACCATTGCCAGGCCGATGCGATCCTTCACCGAGCCGAGCGGGTTCAGGTATTCGAGCTTGAGGGCGATGCGGGCCGGCAGGCCCTCGGCGGCGGCGATGCGGGGCAGCAGCACGATCGGCGTGCCGCCGACGGCATCGAGCACGCTGGCATAGAGCCGGCCGCGCGGATGCGGCGCGCGATCAGGGACGGGCACCGCCGCGGGGGCAGCGGCGGGGGGGGCACGGTCGGCGCGTCTCGTTCCTTGGGGCATAAGCCTTTCTACCACGGTGCCGCCCAGGGTGGAATTCCACTCCGTATCAGCGTATATAGGCAATATGCTGATTCGCCATGATCGACCACTGCTCGCCATCGATATCCTGCTCGACGTCGCGTTTCATGTCGGACGAGGCGAGGAGGTGACCGGTGCCGGCGATATCGCCGACCGGCTGGGCGCGGCGCGGCGCGGGATCGAGCCGTTGCTGCAGACGCTTTCGCGGGCGGGGCTGCTGGACAGCCTGCGCGGGCCGCGCGGCGGCTACCGGCTGGGCCGGGCGCCGCGCGACATGACGCTGCTGGATGTCGTCTCCGCCGCGATCGACGAGGAAGCCGCCGCGCCGGAGACCGCCGGACGCCTGTCGGACGCGGTGAGCCTGCCCCTCTGGCAGGAGATGGAGGCTGGGCTCAGGGAGAAGCTGGCGGTGATCACCATCGATGACCTGCTGCGCCGCGCGGCCGCCAAGGGCCTGCGCCGGCCGGTGAACGAACCGCTGAACTTCGCGATCTGAGAGGCTGCTTCAGCCCGCCAGGTAGAGCGTGGCGATCGCCGCCACCGCCGCGGCGATGGCGAGCACCACGGCGACCGCCGGCACATCCGGCTCCGTCAGGCCCCAGAGGTCGCTCCAGGTGTCGAGCGGCGGTTCGGCCGGGGACGATGCCAGGTGGGGCGGTTCGCCGCTGCTATCGAAGGGCATGATGGCGCTCCTGGGTCGGGCGATCGGTCGGGGCCTCGGCGCCGTCGGTCACGCCGGGCAGCAATGAGGCCGCGAGGCCGGCGGCATCCCCGATCACCACCATCGCCGGTCCGGGCAGCCCGGCGCGGCGTGCCGCGAGGGTGCAGGCGCCGAGGGTGGTGCGCAGTGTCGCCTGGGCGGCCGTGCTGCCCTGGGCGATGATCGCGACCGGGGTTTCCGGCGCGCGTCCGGCGGCCAGCAGCCGTAGCGCGATCTCATCGAGGCGTGACAGCGCCATGAAGGCGGCGATGGTGCCGCCGAGACGGGCCAGCGCGTCCCAGTCCACCGCGCCCGGCAGGCCGCCGGCCTCGTCATGGCCGGTGACGAAGGTCACGGCGCTGGCGGTGCCGCGATGGGTCAGCGGGACCCCGGCGGCACCCGGCACCGCGGTGCCGGCGGAGACCCCGGGTACCAGCCGCCAGGGAATGCCGGCGGCGTTCAGCGCCAGCGCTTCTTCCCCGCCGCGGCCGAACAGGAAGGGATCGCCGCCCTTCAGCCGCACCACGCGGAAGCCGGCCCGGGCGCCTTCGACCAGCCGCCGGTTGATCGCCGCCTGCGGCACCGGCGCCTGGCCCTTGCGCTTGCCGACATTGACGATCGTGGCGCCCGTCCGGATCAGCCGCAGCACGCCGCGCCCAGGCAGTGCGTCATGCAGCACCAGGTCGGCGCGGCGGAGCGCCTCGGCCGCGCGGAGCGTCAGCAGGCCGGGATCGCCCGGCCCGGCGCCGACCAGCCACACCTCGCCGGGGCGGGGCGCGTCGGTCTCGGGCAGGGTGGAGGCAATATCAACGGCCGACATACGCGCGTTTCCAGATTCACGTTTGACGAACGGTAGATTTGGGATTTAGGTGTGGCAAGCGATTTTTCCCGAGGTTTACCCCGATGCCCGACGGCACCACCGCCAAGCCGCCTTCCGGCACTGAAGCCATCAAGCGCGACAGCCTGGGGCTGCGCGGCACCATCGCCGAGGAAATCGGTGCCGCCGAAGCGCGCGGCGGATTGTCCGAGGCGTCCTACACGCTGCTGAAATTCCACGGCACCTATGAGCAATTCGATCGTGATACGGCGACCGAGCGCAAGCAGAAGGGCGAGGACAAGGACTGGTCCTTCATGGTGCGGGTCCGGGCACCGGCCGGGCGCCTGACCGCCGCCCAGTTCCTCGCGCTCGATGGCCTGGCCGATAGCCATGCCGACGGCACCCTGCGCCTGACCTCCCGCCAGGGCGTGCAATTCCACGGCGTGATCCGGGAAAACCTGAAGGGCACCATCGCGGGCATCAACGAGACGCTGCTGACCACGCTTTCCGCCTGCGGCGATGTCGTGCGCAACGTCATCACCTCCCCCGCGCCGCGGCGGGATGCGCTGCATGCGCGGCTGGAGGCGGAGGCCTTCCGCCTGTCCTCCGCCCTGCTGCCGCGGACCCGCGCCCATCACCAGCTTTTCCTGGGGGAGGAGGGCGACAAGGCGGCGGCTGTGGATGAGCCGCTCTACGGCCCGACCTATCTGCCGCGGAAGTTCAAGATCGCGCTCGCGCATCCGTCCGACAACACGCCGGACGTGCTGGCCAACGACCTGGGCTTCATCGCCATGACGGAAGGCGGAACGCTCACCGGCTGGATCCTGACCATCGGCGGCGGCATGGGCATGACCCATAACAAGCCCGCCACCTATCCCCGCCTGGCCGATCCGATCGCCCTGATCGGCCCGGACGAGGTGCTGGAGGTTGCCGAAGCGGTGGTCCGCCTGTCCCGCGACCATGGCGACCGGTCCGATCGCAAGCATGCCCGGCTGAAATACGTGGTCGCCGAGAAGGGCGTCGCCTGGGTGCGGGCGCGGCTGGAGGCCGATCTCGGCCGCAGCCTGCTGCCGGCGCCCACCCTGCCGAAGCTCGAGGTGCCGGAGTTGCTCGGCTGGCACGAACAGGGCGATGGCAAGCTCTGGCTCGGCCTGCCCATCGCCTCCGGCCGCATCGCCGGGCGGCTGCGGGAGGGTCTGCGGGCGGTCGTGCGCCAGTTCGGCCCCAACCCGATCTCGACGCCGCAGCAGGATCTGATCCTGTCCGACATCGCCCCGGAAGACCGCCCCGCGATCGAGGCCATCCTGCGCGAGCACGGCGCGGTCTTCGCGGAGGCGCTGACGCCGCTCGCCCGCTGGTCGCTCGCCTGCGTGGCGCTGCCGACCTGCGGCCAGTCGCTGGCGGAAGGGGAGCGCGTGCATCATCCGATCCTGGCCGATGTCCAGGCGGCGCTCGCCCGGCACGGGCTGCTGCAGGAACGGATCAGCCTGCGCCTGACCGGCTGCCCGAATGGCTGCGCCCGGCCCTATGCCGGCGATATCGGCGTGGTCGGCCGCGCCCCCGGCCTTTACACGCTGTTCGTCGGCGGCGATTTCGCCGGCACCCGCCTGTCCTTCCAGCTTGCCGACAAGGTGAAGGAGAGGGCGGTGGGCACCACGCTGGACCCGGTCCTGGCCGCCTATGCGGCAGGGCGCATGGCCGGCGAAGGCTTCGGGGATTTCTGCAACCGCATTGGCGCCGACGCGACGCGCGGATTGCTGCCGGTGGAGCGAAAGGAGAGCAAGGCCGCCTGATGCTGCCGCTGGTCTTCCTGCCGGCGACGCCGGTCCTGCTGGTGGGCCAAGGCCTCGCCTTCGACAAGCGGCGCGCCCTGCTGGAGGCCGCCGGCATCGCGCGGCTGACCGTGCTGACTGCGCGCCCGGATGCGGCGCAGCTCGATGCTGCCCGGCTGGTCTTCGGCGCCGGCCTGTCGCCGGCGGATTCCGAATGGCTGGCCGCCGAGGCGCGCGCACGCGGCACGCCGGTGAACATCGAGGACGTGCCGGATCTCTGCGACGTGCATGTGCCGTCGATCGTGCGCAGGGGGTCTTTGCTGCTGTCGGTCTCGACCGCCGGTGGCGCCCCGACCCTGGCGGTCGCGCTGCGCGAATGGCTGGAGGCCCAGTTCGGCCCGGAATGGGCCGGCCACCTCGCCGAGATCGCGGCACTGCGCACCCGCCTCCGCGCCGAGGGCGCCAGGCCGCCCGAGGTCATGGCGGCGCTACGCCTGCATCTGGCGGAAGCGGCCTGGAAGCCGCTGGCATAAGGCCAGACGCGGACCACCAATGCTGGCGCCCGCCATGCGTGCATTCGATACTCCTGCACGGGAGGAGCTTCGCCATGCATCCGGATGAGCTGAACACGCGGCGCGAAGCGGCGATCTGGTTGCGACGCCGGACAGGCGGGACGCCTTCCCTGACGAGGTTGGGCGGGCTGCCGGCCCTGCCGCCCGACATCGCCTGGCCACGGCAGGGGCAGAGCGGCACGCCGCTGCATTTCCTGGCGCAGATCGATCTGTCGCGCCTGCCGCCCACGCCGCTCGGCGGCATCCCGGTGGCGCCGACCCTGCCGCGGTCCGGCCTGCTGTTCTTCTTCGCCGATATGGTCGAGGAGATGCTGTGGCGCGACAATGGCGGGCCATTCGCGACCACGCGCGTCATCTTCGCCGATCGGGCCGGCGCGGAACGCACACTCCCGGACGACATTCCCGACATCCTGCATGGCTTCGGCGAGAAGGCCGGCGGCCACCGGACCGGCATCGCCGTCTATCCGCAGGCGGCCCTGGAACCGCATGTGATCGATACGTTCCTGGGCATGGACCCGCCCCCCGGCTCCGGCGACGCGCATGCGGCGGCGGCCCAGGCCGCGATGGTGGCTTCGATCGAAAGGGCGATCGGCCCGATACCCGTCTTCTCAGGCCCCGGATCCATGGCCGCCATCGAGGCGGCGAACCCGCGCGAATACATCGAGGAGTACCGCTTCGCTGGCGGGGCCGTGCGCCGCGAGCTTCATTTTCCCAGGCACCAGATGCTGGGGATCGGCAAGGACATCCAGGGCACGGCCGAAGGCGCCCATGCCGATGGCACCATCCTGCTCCTGCAGCTCGACACCGATTGGGCGGTGCATGATCGCTTCCAGTTCTGCGACATGGGCGTCGCGCAGTTCTGGATCGAACCGGCCGATCTGGCGGCGGGCCGGTTCGACAAGGCCTGGGGCACGACCGAAGGCGGCTGA
>DASYDR010000351.1:0-13443 GCA_036499545.1 Roseomonas sp.
CCTGCTGCGCGAACATGGCGCGGCGCTGGTCACGGCCGATGCCGTGGAGTGGCCGCTGCTGATGGATCAGACGGCGGATTTTTCCTACTGCCGCCTGCACGGGTCGGAAGAACTCTATGCCAGCGGCTATGGCCGCCGCGCGCTCGACCGCTGGGCGGACCGATTGCACGCCTGGGCCGCAGGGCGGGAGCCGGAGGACGCCGAACGTGCCGCCGGTCCGGCGCCGCGGCCGCGGCACGGCCGCGATGTCTTCCTGTTCTTCGATAATGACGCGAAGGTCAGGGCGCCGGCCGATGCCGCCGCCCTGGCCCGCCGGGTTACGCCGATGCGTCGAGGAAAGCCTCGACCAGCGCGTTGAAGGCGGCCGCGCGCTCGAAATAGACGGAATGGCCTGCCTCCGGGACGCTGACGGCCTGCGCGCCCGGCACTGCCGAGGCGATCGCCGCCGCCGCGAAGGGCGGCATCACCATGTCTTCCGTGCCGGCGAGGCAGAGGACCCGGCAGCCGGCGGCAGCCAGTTCGGCCGGTGCGCGTCGGCGCGTGGCGGTGAGGCGGGCGCGCACCGCTTCCTTGTCGAGCCCGGCGCTGAGCCCGTCCATCTGGCTGTAGAGCAGGTGCAGCGCCGGCTGCTCGCGCGCCATCCGCGCGCCGGCGGCGGGGTGGACGCCGCGCCCGGCGAGAGCGGCTCTCGCCGACGCGCTCTCCCGCGCCCAGGCGTCGAACAGCGACCGCTCCGGCTCGCGCAGCCGTGCCGGGTCGATCGAGCCGGTGGTCGCCGCCAGCACCAGCGCCTTCACCCGGCCGGGGCGCAGCAGCGCGTATTCGACGCCGGTCCAGCCGCCCATCGACTGGCCGACCAGGCTGATATCGCCAAGGCCGAGCTTATCGACCAACGCCGCCAGATCCTCGGCATAGGCGGCCGGATCCGGCCCGCCCGCCGGCGCGGTGGAAGGGGCGAAGCCGCGATGGGAGAAGGTGACGCAGGTGTATCGCGACGCGAAATGGCCGACCTGCTGCCACCAGGACATCAGGCTGCCGCCAAGCCCATGCGCGAAGACCAGCGGCGGGCCGTTGCCCACGACCTCATAGGCGATGCGGCAATCGGGGCGGTCGATCCAGCCGCGATGGCGGGACGGGGCGGTGGCGGTCATCGGGGGATTCCGGAGATTGGGTGGATCTCAGGATGGCCGGGAATCGCACTCCTTGTCGAAGCCGCGCTTCAGCAGCTCCAACTCCTGCTCCGTCCGATCCTCGAGGTTGATGAAGCTGTTCTTGGCGCTGGAGGTGACGCGGATCAACTCGTCGAGCTTCAGGTGCAGCGCCCTGGTATCGCGATTCTGCGAATTCTGGATCAGGAACACCATCAGGAAGGTGATGATGGTGGTGCCGGTGTTGATGACGAGCTGCCAGGTGTCGGAAAAGCCGAAGACCGGGCCGGAGACGCCCCAGCCGATGACGATCAGGGCCGCCGCGATGAAGCTGTAGGGGCGGCCGGCCTGCTCGGCCACCCAATGCGCGATCCGGGTGAAGACCCTGTTCATGGACGCCTCGCTGATCGGTGATCCCGGCGAGGCGTCAACGGCTGGCGCTTCCCGCGGTTGCCCACGGGGACCGCGGCTTACAGGCGGGAGACCTGGGTCTCCTTCGACGTGATGAATTCCAGCAGCGCCGGCTTGCCTTCCTTCGTTGCGGCGATGCCGCGGCGGATGGCGGGCACGATATCCTCCGGCCGCTCGATGCGCTCGCCATGGCCGCCGAAGGCGCGCGCCATCCCCGCGTAATCGCCGGAAATGTCGGTGCTGCGGTATTTCTCCGTGCTGATCGGCATCACCTTCAGCTCGATCGCCATGGAGAAATTGTTCAGCAGGATGGACATGATCGGGATGCGTTCCCGCACCGCGGTCTCGAAATCCATGCCGGTGAAGCCGATCGCCGCATCGCCCCAGACATTGATGCAGAGCTTGTCCGGCCGCGCCAGCTTGGCCCCCATCGCGAGGCCGAGCCCGTAGCCGAGCTGCGTCGTCTTGCCCCAGCCGAGATAGCTCAGCGGGGTGCGGCTGATCCAGAAGGGCGAAAGCTGGTCGCGCGGGCTGCCGGCATCATGGGTGATGATGGTGTTGTCGACATCGACCGTGTTCCAGAGGTCGCGCAGCACCCGGTAGGGATTGAGCGGCGCCGCGTCATGGTCGCGCTTGGCCGCCCATTGCCCCAGCCATTCGGCGCGGATCTCCGCGATCTCCCGCGCCGTGGCGCTGGCATCGCGCGGCGTCTTGATGCGGTCGCCGAGCTCGGCCAGCAGCGCGTCCAGCGTCAGGGCCGCATCGCCCACCAGGCCGAGCGAGACGCGGACATTGTTGTCCAGATGCGCGGGGTCGAGGGTCGCGTGGATGACCGTCTTGCCCTTCGGCATGGCGACGCCGAAATTGGTCTCCGTGAAAGAACAGCCGATGCCAAAGATCACGTCGGCATTGTCGAGGAAATGCCGCACCGTCTTCGGGATCGCCAGGCCGCCGGAGCCCAGCGCCAGCGGATGATCCTCGGGGAAGGAGGATTTGCCGCCGAGGCTGGTCGTCACCGGCGCGCCCAGCAGCTCCGCGAGCGCCTTCAGCTGCGGCCAGGCCTTGGCCCAATGCACGCCGGTACCGGCGTAGATCACCGGGCGCTTCGCCCCGGCCAGCAGCGCCGCGGCGCGCCGCACATCGACCGGGTCCGGCCCGTAGCGCACCGGCTTGACCGGCGTATAGTCGAGCGGCCCTGGCAGCTCCTCGTTGAACATGTCGGTCGGGATCTCGACCAGGGACGGGCCGCCGCGGCCGCTGCGCAGGCGCGCGAAGGCGCGGCGCATGATGTTCGGCACCTCGGCCGCCAGCGTGATCGGTTCGGCCGATTTCGTCACCGTCGCCATGGAGGTGACGCTGTTGAAATTGGGCGGCACATGCGCGATGCGGCGCGGATAGCCCATCGGCAGCACCAGCACCGGGATCGATTCCCCGAAGCACTGCGCGACGCCGCCGAAAGCGTTCTCGGCACCCGGCCCGTGCTGCATGCAGAAGGCGCCGATGGTCTCGCCCGAGGTGACGCGGGAAATGGCGTCGGCCATGTGCAGGCCGATGCGTTCCTGGCGCACGATGACCGGGCGGATGTCGATCTCCGCCGCATTCTCCAGCAGGTGATTGACCGGATAGCCGGTGAGGATTCCGATCCCCTCCCGCTTCATGATCTCCGCGATGGCGGCGCCGACCTTCATGCGTCCGTTCCCTCTTCCGTGGCGCGCTGCGGCGCCTTGAGCGTGATGGCTCGAGGCCGCTTCGGCCGAAGAGCCTGAAATCACGCGATCAGACAAAGCCGCTGGAGCGTGCTCCAGCGGCCGGAAGCTTGAGCCCGTTGGCGGCGTATCGCAAATCCCGGCCGCTCAGCGCCGGCGGGTCAGGAACTCCGTCAGCAGCCGGGCCACCGGTTCCGCCTGTTCCTGCTGCACCCAATGGCCGGCGCCATCGATCAGATGCACGCCTTCGAGGCGGGCGCAGGCACCGCTCTGCATGCGCTCGAAATCGCCGGCCTTCTGGTGAATGCCCCAGTCGCTGGATCCGGCGATGAAGGCGGCCGGCACCTCGATGGCGCGGCCGGCGAAGACCTGCAGGTCCTGCGCGGACAGGCCGCTGGTGCCGGCGCGGTAGCATTGCAGCCCGCCCTGGAAGCCGGTGCGGCCATATTCCCCGGCATAGGTCGCCAGATCCGCTTCGCTCAGCCAGCGATTGGCGGCGATCGCCTCGGGCGCGGGCATCTCCGGCGCCACCGTCTCCGGCATCGTGCGGGCCTGGTCCATGATGTAGTAGGTCGGCATCTGCGCCAGCTCGTCGGCGGTCCAGCCGGCCAGCCGCCGCGGCTTGTTCGCCGCCCAGTCGGCGCTCTTGTGGTGGTAATAGCCGCGCAGGAATGCGTGCAGCCCCTGGGCGCAACCCATCATGTCGGCATTGGCGGCGCGGGTGGAATAATACCACTGGTAGTGCTTGCGCGGTCGCGCAAGCGCCGCCATGGCCGCGTGGATGTCGCCCGGCACCTGGGGCGTCGCGACCGGGGCGCCGCCGGTCGAAAGCTGCGGCGGACCGCCATAGGGCGCGCTCATCAGCACGACGGAGCGGAACACGTCCGGCCGGATCAGCGCGCAATTGGCCGCGACCGGCGATCCGTAGTCATGCCCGATGACCGCCTTGACTGAAGCGAGGCCGAGCGCCCGCACCAGCGCCAGCATGTCCTTGACGTAGTTGAGCATCCGGAAGGGGCGCAGGTCGCCATCGTAGTCGTCATCCCAGCCGGTGGTGCGGCCATAGCCACGCAGGTCCGGCGCCACCACGTGGAAGCCGGCATCCGCGAGCGCCGGCATCACATGCCGCCAGGAAAAGGCGAGCTCCGGGAAGCCATGCAGCAGCAGGACGCAGGGGCGGGACGGCGCGCCGGCTTCCAGCAGGTGCATGGCGAGGCCGTTCACCCCGGGCCGGGTCCGGCTGCGGATGCCGGGCGGCAGCCGCGCGGCATCGAGGGCCGCGATGGCGGGTGTTTCCATGATGTCCTCCCGGGGGACGGCCGCGGGAGCCTGGCCCGCCGCGGCCGCCGCAAATCAGGCCGCGGCGCGTTCCAGCAATTCGACGCGGACGCCGTCCGGGGCGTCCACGAAGGCGATGGTGATGTTGGGGCGCGGCGAGTTCGGTTCCATCGAGAAATGCGCGCCCCTGGCCTTCATCGCGGCGACCACGGTGTGGATGTCCTTCACCGACAGGCCGATATGCTCATTGCCGACGAAGGGGGCCGGCGGCGCGACCGGCGTCGTGGCCGGCACCTGTTCGATGAACATGGTGATGCCGCCGATCGTCATCAGCACGCGCAGCCCGTTCGGGGTCTGGGCATGGCCGGTGATCTGGGCGCCGAGCATGTCCACATAGAACTGCGCCGCCTTTTCCGGGTTCGGGCTGCGCAGGTGCAGATGGTCGAAGGTGAAAGTCGCCATGGCGATGGTCCTTGGTCCGTTCCTGCCGGCAGGATGGAACCGTCCGGCCCCGCTGGCAATCAGCCAGCCGCGTCCGGCGGCACCCGTTGGTGTCCCGTGCGCGGCCGGACGACCGTGACGCTGCAGGGTGCCTGCGCCACCACCTCGCTGGACACGCCGCCCAGCAGGCGCTTGCGCAGGGTGGCCGGGCGGGCACCCAGGATGATGTGGTCCACGCCATTGGCGGTGGCGTATTCCAGCAGCGCGGCGGCGGCGTCGATCGCCTCCAGCACGTGGAAGGTCACGCGGCCTTCCGGCAGGCCGAGCGGCGCGGCCCAGTGCCGCAGCGCCACCAGCCGCTGCACATGCCGGTTGCGGCCTTCCTCGTCGAAGGTGGAATCCGACGACATCCAGTTGTGGCGCTGCACGTTCACGCAGGCGACCCGCGCCGCGGGCACTGTCGCCAGCAGCCGTGCGACCGTCGTCCGCATCGCCGCCTCCAGCACCGGCGTCGGCGTGCCGATATCCAGCGCGACCACCAGGATCGGGGCCGGCGGCGAGGCGCCCGGCAGCGAGGACAGGCGGCGGAACACCGGCCGCGCATCCGGGTCGAAGCGGCGGCGCAGGCGGTGCCGCCAGCCATCGCGCTTCAGCTTCGCCGCGCGCACGGTCAGCGCCACATGGTCGGGGTTGCGCAGATCGAAGCCGAGCTGCGCGGCGGAGGGGTAGCGCCGCGCCGGGTCCACTTCCAGGCAGCGCAGGATCGTCTCCTGCAGCCAGTCCGGCACCGCGGCGTTCCGCGCGCGCGGCGGCACCGGCTCGTGCCAGATGCGGCGCTTCAGGTCGAACAGCGTCTGCGGATCGCCGAATGGCCTGGTGCCGGTGGCGAAGAAATACATCATCGCGCCCAGCGCAAAGATGTCGCTGCGCGGATCGTCGCGCACGCCCATCACCTGCTCCGGCGCCATATAGGGGGCGGTGCCGTAGGGCAGGCGGAATTCCTCCTCCAGCAGGTCGGGCAGCTGCATATGGTGCGACAGGCCGAAATCGATCAGCACCGCCTCACCACCCTCCCGCGTCAGGATGTTGGAAGGCTTCACGTCGAGATGCACGACATGCTGGCGATGGATCGCTTCCAGCGCCGTCGCGACGCGGGCGGCGATGGCCGCGACCTCCGCGGCCGGCATCGGCAGCGCCGAAATCCGCGGCAGCAGGGAGGTGCCGGGCAGGCGCTCCATCACGATGAAGGGCTGGTCGGAGAAATCGCCGGCGGCGAGGAAGCGGGGCACATGCGGGCCGGTCAGGCGGGGCAGGATCATCTGCTCCATCTCGAAGCCCACGATCGTGGCCGGATCCTCGCCCTCCAGCAGCAGCGGCACCTTCATGATCAGGGGCGCGGCGTGGCCGGGATGCGTCACCTCATACAGCATCGCCATGCCGCCGCGGTGCAGCCGCTTGCCGACGGTGAAGCCGTCGAAGACGGCGCCTTCGGTCAGGCGAGGCTGCGCCATCAGCCGCCCCGGAACAGTCGGGCCGCCAGTCGCTCCGGCAGGCCGGCGGCGCGGATCTTCCGGGCCGCGCTTGCGATGTCGTAGGGGACCCGCATCCAGGCGAGCTCCGCCCGGTCGGTGTCGAACAGCCCGTAGCAGGCGGCGGGCTCGCCATCGCGCGGCTGGCCGACCGAGCCCAGCACCGCGCACCAGTGGCGTGGCCGCAGCAGCGGCACCGGCACCCCGGGCACCGGGCGGAAGCGGGTGATCTTTTCGGTGGCGGTCAGGCCGAAAAGCTGCGGCACATGCACATGGCCGACGAAGGTCAGGCGCTGCGTCACCGCTTCCATGCTGCGCCGCGCCTCCTCGGCATCGGTGACGTAGCGCCAGGCCGCGGGGTCGGAAGCATCGGCATGGACATAGAGCCGGTCCTCCTCCTCCCGCTCCAGCGGCAAGGCGGCCAGGAAGCCGCGGGCCTCGGCATCCAGCATGCCGCGGGTCCAGAGGATCGCGGCCTCGGCCTCCGGGTTCATGCGGTGCGGGCGGCCGATCGCGGCGGCGTCATGGTTGCCGAGCACGGCGATGGCGCCGGCCGCGACCAGGTCCATGGCCAGGCGCGTCACCGCCAGGGGGTCGGCGCCATAGCCGACGATATCGCCGAGCAGCACCAGCCGCTCGGCGCCATGGCGCTCGGCATCCTCCAGGCAGGCGCGGAAGGCCTCCAGGTTGCCGTGGATGTCGGCGAGCAGCGCGATCAGCACCGGGGTATCCGGGGGGCGGTCCAGGTCATGGCGCCCATACTACCCCCCCAGGCGGCCACGGCTATACGGGGAGGGGCAGGCATGGTCGGATAAGACAGGACCAGCGCGAGGAGCCCCGATGTCCCAGCCCTCCCTGTGGCGCCGCGACGCGACGCCCGACACCATCAATGCCCGGATGCCCGGCACGGTCGCCGGGCTGCTCGGCATCCGCATCACCGCGGTGACGGAGGCGGGGCTGGAGGCGGAGATGCCGGTGGATGAGCGGCATGTGCAGCCGGCGGGCATCCTGCATGGCGGCGTGTCCGTGGTGCTGAGCGAGACGCTGGGCTCCCTCGCATCCGTCTGCGCCTCGCCGGCCGGGCAGGTGGTGGTGGGGCTGGAGGTGAATGCCAATCATCTCGCCGCCGTGCCGAAGGGGCAGTCGGTGACCGCCGTCTGCCGTCCCCTGCATGTCGGCCGCTCCACCCAGGTCTGGCAGACCGAGATCCGCCGCGCCGACGGCAAGCTCGCCTGCGTGTCGCGGCTGACCGCGGCGGTGATGGATCCGCCCAAGGGGTGACCGCCCCGCGGGTCCGATGAACCATGTGATGCCGCGCCTGGGCGCGGCGCGAAGGAAGGAAGCGGCATGACGCGGAAGAAAGTCGTTCTGATCGGCACCGGCGGCACCATCGCCTCGATGGGCACCGGGCCGTTCGACATCCAGGATTATGGGGCGCGCGGCCTGCTGCTGGACGCGACCGCGCTGGTCGCCCGGGTGCCGGAGCTGGCCGAACTGGCCGAGGTGGTGCCGGTGCCCTTCCGCGCCGTGCCCTCCACCCAGCTCGGCTACGCCGATTGGCGGGAGCTGCACCGGATCATCCACCAGCAGGCGGCGGAAGATGACGGCATCGCCGGCTTCGTCATCACGCACGGCACGTCCTCGATGGAGGAGACCGCCTATTTCCTGTCGCTGACGCTCAAGGTGCGGCAGCCGGTGGTGCTGACCGGCGCGCAGCGCCCGGCGACCGCGATCTCCGGCGACGGGCCGATCAACATCGCCAATGCGGTGCGCGTGGCGGCCAGCGAGGAAGCCCGGGGCATGGGCGCGCTGATCGTCATGAATGACGAGATCCAGGCGGCCCGCGACGTCACCAAGACCTCCACCTTTCGCATGCAGACCTTCCGCACCGCGGATTTCGGCGTGCTCGGCCAGGCCGATGGCGACCGCATCGTCTTCTATCGCCGGCCCGTCCGGCGTGCCGGCCCGGACACGGAATTCGACGTCACGGGGCTGCAGGCGCTACCGCGGGTCGATGTGGCCTATGTGCATTGCGACGCCGATGGCGCCGCGGTGGATGCCTTCGTCGCGGCCGGTGCCAAGGGCATCGTGACCGCGGGCTTTGCGCCCGGTTTCGTCACACCCTCGATGGTGACGGCGCTGGAGGCGGCGCGCGCCAGGGGTGTCGTCGTCGCCATGGGCTGCCGGGCCGGCTCCGGCCGCGTCTTCCGCACCAGCAAGATCGCGAAGAGCGATTTCATCGTGGCCGACAACCTGACGCCGCAGAAGGCCCGCATCCTGCTGGCGCTCGCCTTGACGAAGACCACGGATCAGGCGGAGATCACCCGCATGTTCGAAACGTACTGAGCGGCTTCGCCGGACGACCGGCGGGCCGGTTTCGCAGCGTCGGGTCGGTCAGGCGACCGATCCGTTTCACATGATTGAGGGAATCTGGCGCCATGGTGCAGGTGGACATCCTGGTACAGGGCTATCCGGGCAAATCCGTGTGCCATGGCGGCCTGGGCTGGAGCACGATCGCGCTGCTCCGCTGGCCGGAAGGGCGGACTGCGCTGATCGATGTCGGCAGCTTCAGCATCCGGCCGGAATTCGAGAAGCAGCTCAAGGCGCGCAACGTCGATCCCGCCTCGGTCACCGATGTGGTGCTGACCCATGCGCATTGGGACCATTCGGTGAACTACACCCTGTTCCCGAACGCGACCGTGCATATCGGCCGCACCGAAATGGACTGGGCCGTCGCCGAGCCGGTCGGCTTCAACCCCTTGCCCGAGCTCTACGTGCAGGACCTGGCGAAGTCGCCGCGGCTCCGCCTGCTCGATGAAGGCGACGAGGTGCTGCCGGGCATGACCGCGCATCTGGCGCCGGGGCATACGCCGGGCTGCCTGTTCTTCTACCTGACCGCAACCGACACGCCGATCATCTTCACCGGCGACTCGGCCAAGAACCGTGCCGAGCTGCTGTCGATGACGACCGACATGACGATGGATGCGGCGGCGAGCCATTCGTCGCTGGCGATCATCTGGAAGCTTTGGCGCCAGGTGCCGGGCACGCTGGTGGTGCCGGGGCATGACCTGACCATGCGCCTCGGCGCCGATGGCAGGCCCGAATACATGGGCCAGCGCCGCGCCGGTATCCGGAGCTGGTTCGATGAGGATCTCGCCGTTACCCATGAATTCGACATCTCCGCCCCCCACACCCACGACTGAAGCCATGGCCGGCGTCGTGCGGGTACTGGCCGGCGCCGGATGAATCCGGCGCGCGCCTGGGTGCGGCTGCCTTCGGGCCGCCGCCTGGACTTGCTGGCGCCGACGCCGTTCGACTGGACCGATGCCGATCTGGCGGTCGGCCTCGCCCGCACCTTCCGCTGGGGCGGGCATTCCGCCTGGCCGGAGCCGCTATCCGTCGCGCAGCACGCCCTGACCGTGCTGACGCTGCGCCGGACCCGCACCCGCCACCGGCTGACGCCCTCGGAGGAGTTGCGGGAACTGCTGCACGACGCCGAGGAAGGGCTGATCAACTTCGATTGCATTTCGCCGCTGAAGCCCTTCCTCGGGCCCGGCTTCGCGGAGCTGGTGGCCCGGCTGACCCAGGCGATCGCCGCGCGCTACCGGCTGCCGCCCTGGACGCCGGAGGAGAAGCGGGTCCACAAGGCGGCCGATATCGCGGCCGCGGCGGCGGAAGCCGTGCATGTCGTCGGCTGGACCGCGGCGGAGATGCGGGAGACGCTTGGCATCCGCAGCGCCGTGCTGGCGCGCGACCCGCTCGCCACCCGCTATGACGCCAGGCCGTGGCAGCCTTGGACGCCGGATATCGCCGCGCAGCGCTTCCTGGAAGAACTCACCGCCCTCCAGGCCCGCCGCGATCACGCTGCCTGACAACAGAGTCCGGTTGGGCATCGGGCGGGCCAGGGGCGAAAAATCCCTCGTCAGCCCGCCGCCGCCCCATGCCCAGCCGGACTCTGGGCCCGGGCCCGCTTCACCATCTCGTCCAGCGCGCGCCGCAGATCGCCGAGGTAGCGCACATGCTCCTCCTCGATGCCGTGGCGGGGCGTGTGCTTGTACTGGCTGGCGTACCAGGCGGCCCGATCGGCGATCGCCTGGCGCATCTCCGCCTCCGGCGGCAGCACGGCATTGCCGAGCAGGATTTCCCGGATCCAGCGCGCCTGATGCTCGAACACCATGTTCAGCGCGGTGTCGGTGTTGAAGAAGCCCATCAGGAACAGGCCCGGCCAGGCCGGCGGCGCCATGCGGAGATAGAGTGGCAGGCTGTTGTTCTCGACCCGCAGCACCTCGGGCGGCAGGAAGTCGAGGTCGATCTCGTAGCCGGTCGCGGCGATCAGCGCGTCGAACTCCTCCGCCGTGCCGTCGGCGAAGGTCAGCGTCCTGCCCTCCACCTTGCTGATGCCCTGTTTCACCGCGATGCGGCGATAGGCGATGTCGGTCACGACGGTGCCGTTCGAGGTGACATGGGTCAGCGTCTCCGGCTTCTTGAAGCCGAGCTTCTGCATGTCGCCATGCGCCACCCAGATCAGCAGCCGCACCAGCTTCTGGCGCAGCTTGCGGGGGATCCAGGGGCGCTGGATCTGCGCCGTGATGTCGGTGAAGGCACGGCCGAACAGCAGCTTCGGCAGGATGACGACGCCGGATCGCGCCACCAGCACGCAGCGCGGCGAGGTGACGCAGAGATCGCTCGCGATATCGCAGGCGCTGTTGCCGACGCCGACCACGCAGACCCGCTGGCCGACGAATTCCTCCGGCTCCCGGTAATGGTGCGAATGGATGTAGCGGCCGCCGAAGGCCTGGAATTCCGGCACTTCCAGGGGGCGGGTCAGGTGGCCGGTGGCGGCGATGACGGCATCGAAGCTCTCGCGCGTGCCGTCCTCCAGCGTCAGCGCCCAGCGCGGCGCCTCCCGCGCCGGATCGAAATCGGGCGCGACGCGCGTGACGCGGCTCTGGAAGCGGATGCGCGGCGTGATCCCGAAATGCGCCGCGTAGCGCACCAGGTAGCGGTGCATGTCGGCATGGTCGGGGAAGGGCTGGGTTTCGGCGTCGAAGTCGAGGTCGCTGAACCGCGTCACCCCGCGTGAGGTATTGATGTGCAGGGTGCGGTAGGCGGAGGAACGGCCGCTGTCGTTCCTGTAGCACCACATGCCGCCGATCTGGGTGCCGATCTCGAACAGGGTGACGTCGAATCCCGCCTGCAGCAGGTATTTGGCCGCGCAGAGGCCGGAGGCGCCGGCGCCGATGATGGCGACGCGTTTGCTGCCCTTGCGGTGCGGCCCCGCCATCGGTCCCGCGAGCTGGCGCTGGAAGACGGATTGGACGTCGGTCATGGTTCCCCCGTGGCACGGCTTGCCGCCATGCCTTGCCCCGGACGCTAGCGGCGCCCTGGGGCGGCGCCAATCCCTCGCGGCCGGCGCTTTCCCTCTAGCCGCTTCGCTTCCGCCGGGCTGGAATGCCCGCAATAACAAGGTCTGGAGGAAAGGTTATGTCCGCAGTCGCGATCGCGGGTGGCCGGTTCATCATCGTGGGCGGTGCTTCGCTGGTCGGCTCCGCCACGGCGGCCGAGCTGCTTGATGCCGGTGCCCGGGAAGTGGTGCTGTTCGACAATTTCTCGCTCGGCTCGGATGCCGCCATCGCGCATCTGAAGGATCACCCGCGCCTCAGGCTGGTGCGTGGCGACGTGCTGCGCATGCCGGACCTGCTGGATGCCATGCGGGGCGTCGACGGCGCGGTGCTGCTGGCGGCCTATATGACGCTCAACATGGACCGCGACGCCTGGGGCGGGCTCGACGTGAACATCCGCGGCGTGCAGCACGGGCTGGAAGCCGCGCGCGCGACCGGCGTGAAGAAGGTGGTCTTCGCCTCCTCCAATGCCGTCTACGGCTATGGCCCGGGCGTGAAGGGCGAACTGGTGGAGGAGACGCCCTTCTTCAGCACGGGTGCGCCGCCGGCCGCGATCCTGTACGGCGCCAGCAAGATCATCGGCGAACAGCTCTGCCGCCACTACAAGCGCAAGCACGGTTTGGATTACGTTGTGCTGCGCTATTCGACGGTCTACGGCGAACGCCAGCACTATCGGGCGGCCAATGCGCTCTACATCATCGAGACCTATGACAAGGTGAAGCGCGGCGAACGGCCGCAGGTCTTCGGCGACGGGTCGGAGACCAAGCATTTCGTCTATGTCGGCGACCTGGCGCGGGCCAACCGCATGGCCTTCGAGAGCGCCGCGACCGATGTCGCCGTGAACACCTCCGGCCCGCGTCCGGTGACGACGCTGGAACTGGTGCGCATGGTGACCCGCCTCGCCGGCGGCGGGGTGGAGCCGGAATTCATCGGCGATGAGCCCGGCAAGGTGCGGCTGACCTCGGGCGGCGCCTTCCGCATCGCGCATGAGGAAGCGGCGCGGGCGATCGGCTGGAAGCCGCTGGTCGAGATGGAAGAAGGCCTCGCGCGGCTGATCGCGTGGAAGGAAGGGAACGCGCCGCAGAGCGCGTAGCCTGATGGATCAACAGGGGAGGGCACAATGAAGGCAACTCGCAGGACCATCCTGGCGGCCGGCGGCGCGCTGCTGGCGACGCCGCGGATCGCACCGGGCCTGGCGCAGACCGCGCGCTATCCGGAACGGCCGATCGAGATCACCGTGGGCTTCGTCGCCGGCGGCGCCACGGACCTGGATGCGCGGCTGTTCGGCCAGCATCTGGAACGGCGCCTCGGCGGCAGCGTCGTGGTCATCAACCGGGCCGGCGCCGGCGGTGAAGTGGCGCTCGGCGCCGTCGCCCGGGCGCGGCCGGACGGGCACAGCCTGGCCACCACCAACATGCCGGGCTTCCTGACCATCCCGATCGAGCGGCAGGCGCAATACAAGCTCGACGACTTCGTGGGCATCGGCAACCTGGTCGTCGACCCCTGCGCGGTGACGGTGCATGCGCAG
>DASYDR010000352.1:0-11415 GCA_036499545.1 Roseomonas sp.
GGAGAACCGCCCCGGCGCCGGCGGCACCATCGGCAGCGACGCGGTCGCCCGCGCGGCGCCCGACGGGTATACCATCGGCGTCGCGACGACGAGCAGCCACCCGGTCGCGACCGTGCTGCGGCGCGACGTGCCCTATGATCCCGTCACATCCTTCAGCGCCATCACCCTGCTCGGCGCGACGCCCTACATCCTGGTGGGCGGCCGCGGCGCCGGGGCACGCGACCTGCCGGGATTCCTGGCCGCGACCCGGGCCCGGCCCGGCCAGGTGAGCTACGCCTCGGTCGGCGTCTCGACCCTCGGCTACCTGCTGACCCGGCAGTTCGAGCAGCTGGCGGGGCTCGAGATGAACCACGTGCCCTATCGCGGCTCGTCCCAGGTCTATCCGGACCTGATCAACGGCACCGTGGCCGTGCTGCTCGACAATCCGCCGGGCTGCGCCGGGCTGGTGCGCGACGGCAGCCTGACCGCCTTCGCCGTCACCCGGCCTTCCACCATCCTGCCTGACGTGCCGAGCTTCGCGAGCCTGGGCGTGCCCGGCTTCGACGCGGCCTTCTGGTATGGGCTGGTGGCGCCGCCCGGCACGCCGCCGGCGATCACACGGCGCATCCAGCAGGCGCTGGCCGGGCAGTTCCTGGCCGATCCCGGCCGCGCCGAACTGCGCGCGATGGATGTGGAACCGGTGATGTCGACGCCCGAGGCTTTCGGCCGGACCATCGCCGAGGACGCCCGCACATGGCGCGAGATGGCCGATCGCCTCGGCATTCAACCTGAGTGAGAGCCTGTCTCGGCAGGGTGCGCTGGCGAGGTGGCGAGTCATTTTTCGTCTCTGCCGTGTCGGGTGACGCAGCCGATGCTGGTTGCATCGGCGAGAAGGCCGGCGCGGCAGGGGCGGAAAAGGACCGACAGATCGTCAGCGCACCCTGCCGAGACAGGCTCTGAGGGAGAGTGGATCCATGGATGGCAGCAGCAACCCCGCCTATCGCGTCAACGAGCTGACGCCCGACCCGCGCGTCAGCTTCGATCCGAAGATCGCCGGCGATTACGTGAAATACGCGCATCGCCTGTCCGTGCGCGGGCTGGTCAACAGCAGCGTCGGCGGCATGGTGATCCGCGCGCCGCATCCCGACCATCCGGACGGCGTCTGTTACGCCAAGCCGCAGGGTGTCAGCCTGGAAGAGGTGGAGGCCGAGGATCTGGTCATCACCGACATCCCTTATGGCCGCATCCTGCAGGGCGCCCGCGCGACCACCGTCGGCCACCAGATGAACCGCGAGATCCTGCGCCTCAGGCCCGATGTGAACTGCGTTATCCACCTGCATCACGACGAGACCATCGCCTTCCTCGCCGCCGGCTACGAGGAGATCCGCTCCTTCAGCCTCACCTACGGCTTCCTGATGCAGAAGCCGGCGCACTACCTGCCGGCGAGCATCAACGTCGAGGAGGATGTGGCGCCCATCAAGACCTTCATCCAGGACACCAACTGCATCATCATGCGCCGGCATGGCTTCACCGTGCTCGGCCGCACGCTGTCGGAGGCCTATCACCGCACCTGCGTGCTGGTGAGCGAGGTGAAGCGCAACATCATCGTCGAGACGCTCTGCGGGATCACCGGCAAATCGCCGGAATACATCTCGGACGAGGATCTGGCGCAGATGGGCAAGCACGGCGATGCCGTGATGTACCCGGCGCTGGTGAAGCGCTGAAGGCAGGCGGCCGCGCTACGGCGCGGCCGCGTCTTCCGTCGCGCGCAGCACGAACAGGCGGTGGGTCGCGATATCCACCTTGCGGCGGGTCTCGTCGCGCCAGGCGCGCAGCGCCGCCGGCTCGTCATGGTAGGGACCGTGCAGTTCCTCGGTCCCCGGTTCCAGGGTGCGGAAGTCGGTGCCGGTGAAGATGCCGCCCCAGACTACCCAGATCATGCGTTCGCTCATGCCAGTCCCTCGGGTTAAGAGCCGGCGCTTCCTCCGCGCCCTGGTTATGGGCGCGAATTTGCCGGGGGATCAACATGCGGCGTGCAGCCAGAGCAGATCCCGCGCAGGCGGAATCGCCGGAGCGGGTGAAGATGCTCGACAAAACAATAGGCTAGAGCATTTGAAGTGAGCCAGAGCGAACTGAAAATGCTCTAGTCCTCGATCTGCGGCAGCCGGTAACGGTCGGCGGGATCGTCCCAGCCCTTGAAGTTCGGCGTCCGCTTCTCGGCGAAGGCGGCGCGGCTTTCGATCAGGTCGCTCTTGGCGCCGTGCTCATGCAGCGCGGCGGCGAGCTTCTGCTGGGCGGCGTTCGGTTGCGGGCGCATGCGGCGCATCATGTGCACGGTATTGACCCGCGCCGCCGGCGGCAGGGTCAGCAGGTGCTTCGCCATCTCCATGGCGCTGTCCATCACCTGCTCCGGCTCGACCAGCCGGTTGACGAAGCCGATCTCATGGAAGCGCTGGGCGGTGAAGCGGAAGCCGAGTGCCATTTCCATCGCCAGCGGGAAGGCGAGGTTCGCGAGGTGGCCGTGATTGTAGCCGCCGAGCAGCCAGCGCTTGGCTTCCGACACCTCGAACACCGCGGTGGTGGCGGCCACGCGCAGATCGGTGCGCTCCACCAGCATGAAGCCGCCGCCCATGGCGAAGCCGTTCACGGCGGCGATCACCGGCTTCTCCAGCGCGCCGCTGTTGAAGGGGTCCTCGATCGCGGCACGGCGGCCGCCTGGGTTCTTCTCGGCCAGCGATTCCTTCATGTCCTCGCCGGCGCAGAAGGCGCGGCCGGTGCCGGTGAAGATCGCGACTTCGAGACTGTTGTCGTGCCGGAACTCGGTCCAGGTCTCGGCCAGCGACTGGCGCAACTCGTGGTTCAGCGCATTGAGGCGCTCGGGGCGGTTCATCCGCACCACCAGCACCTGCCCGTGGCGTTCGGTCTCGACGACGGCCATGTCTGACGATCTCCTGGGTTCTACGGTCGTGCCGGTGTTGTGCGTCGCCGCCGGTGCCGACGCAACTCAGCGCGGCGCTTCGGCCAGCACTTCGGCGAAGAACGCGAGCAGCCCGGCGGCGAAGGCCCGCATATTCGCGATGCGGTCGGCGCTGCCGGTCCCCAGGATGCGGGTGCGGGCCAGCTTGCCGTCGATGCCAAGGCAGGCATGGCCGGCCGGATCGCCGTAGCGATTGCCGGCCGGACCGGTGGCGCCGGTCTCGGCCAGGCCCCAATCGGCACCGAGCCGCGCCCGCACCGTGCCGGCCAGCAGCGCCGCATAGCGCTCGGTCGACGGGCGGAAGCCGGCCAGTGCCTCCGGCTCGATCCCCAGCAACCCGCTGCGGGCATGAGCGGTGTAGATCACCCCGCCGCCCCGGAAATAGGCGGAGGCGCCCGGCACCGCGAGCAATGCCGCGGAGACCAGGCCGCCCGCCGAGGATTCCGCGACCGCGATGGTCTCACCCCGCGCCTTCAGCAGGGCGCCGATGGCTTCGGCAGCGGGGAGCAGGCTGTCCATGGCGATGTCCTCGCAGGGTAGGGGCGCCGAGCTTTGGCGAATTCGGTCAGCTTGGCAAACCGCTTGTCCAGAATATAGCATACGCGTAATGTTAGGGGAATTCGAGGAGATACGTCAGAAATGCGTGCGATTCTGCTGCTTTCATTACTGTTGTTGGGCGCCTGCTCTACGACCTCTCTTATTCCATTGACCTATGCGCCACAGGGAACCGTGGCCCGAGCACCGGACGCCCAGCCCATTGTCGATGTCGGGCAGGTTACCGTCAGCCGCGTCACGGGGCGTGAGGATCCGATGTGGGTGGGCGCCATTCGCGGCGGCTACGGCAATTCGGTCAAGGTGCTGCATGCTGACCTCCCGATTGATCAGGTGGTGATGCGCGCATTGCGGGAAGGGCTGCGCGTTCGTGGCTTGCTGGTCGGGGATGGCATGGCGCCGCGGCGCCGCCTGATCGTGGACATCATGCAGTTCGATGCGAATCAGTATGCCCGCCGGGAGGCGACCGTCGTCCTGCGGGTGTCGCTTGTTGATCCGGGAGGTCAGCAGCTTTGGACGGATACCGTCCGCGTCTACCGCGTGAATGGCAGCGTCCTGTCGTTTTCGACAGGCGTTTTCGCTTCGGTCGAGGATCTGCACGCGCTGATGGCTCAGGTGCTGGGCGAAGCCGCCGACCAAGCGCTGGACAACCCGGCCTTCCGCGCCGCGCTGCGGGCGTCATAGGCGCCCCGGCCGAAACCCTTTCCCCGGACGCCCCCGGCGGGTATCAACCCTGACAACAAGGCAATTGGGGAGAAATGTACATGTCAGGGATCACCCGCCGCGCCACGCTGGGCCTCGCCACCGCCGCCATCGCGGTGCCGGGCGGCTTGCGCGCGCAGGCCGCGCAGCAGCTCGCGATCGCGACCGGTACCACGGGCGGCGTCTATTACCCGCTGGGTGGCGCGCTCGCGAACTATCTGTCACGCGGCATCCCCGGCATGAGCGCCACGGTCGAGGTCACCGGCGGCTCCACCGCCAATTACCAGCTCCTTGGCGCCAGCCGCGTCGGCATGCTGTTCGGGCAGGTGGATGCGGGCGTCGACGCGATCCGCGGCGCCGGCCCCTTCCGCGGCCGCACCGTGCCGGCGCGCGCCATCGCCGTGCTCTACACCAACCGCATGCAGGTGGTGACGACCACGGCCACCGGCATCCGCTCCATGGCGGACCTCAAGGGCAAGCGCATCTCGACCGGCGCGCCGGGCTCGGCGACCGAACTCTTCGCGCTGCGCGTCATCGAGGCCGCCGGGCTCAACATCGCCAGCGACTTCCGCGCCCGTGAGCGGCTGTCGCCCGCGGAGAGCACCAATGCGATCAAGGACGGCAAGCTCGACGCCTATTTCTTCGTCTCCGGCGTGCCGACCAGCGCGGTGACCGACCTGGCAGCGACCCCCGGCACCACCATCCAGCTCGTCGACCATGCCGACCTGCACCGCGCGATCGTGGAGAAGCACGGCCCGGTCTATTTCCCGGAAGTGATCCCGGCCGGCACCTATCCCGGCCAGACCCATGACAACGCGCAGCTTTCGGTCGCCAATGTGCTGGCGGTGCGGGAAGACATGCCGGCCGAACTGGTGACCCAGATCCTGCGCATCACCTGGGAGCACCGCGAGGATTGGGCGCGGGTGCATGCCGAGGCACGCAACTTCAAGCTCGAGGGCCAGAAGACCGCCGCCGCCGGCATTCCCTGGCATCCGGCGGCCGAAGCCTTCTGGCGTGCCGCGGGCGCCAATCTGGGCTGAGGCCCGCTTCATCCGATGCCCCGCGCGGCCCTGACCGCGCGGGGCTTGCCGTTTCAGAGGCTATCCGATGTCCCAGCCCTCCCTGCTGCCGCCCGAGGCCCGCGACGGCAATCTCGACGCCGCCACGACCCAGCGCATCGAAGAACTGATCGAGCAGGAAGAGGGTACGCAGAGCAGTTTCGGCGGCATCCTCGGCGCGATCGCGACCGCGATCGCCCTGGCGATGAGCCTGTTCCACCTCTGGGCCGCCTGGGACATCGTGCCGACGACGGTGCTGCGCTACGTCCATGTCGGCTTCGCGATGGTGCTGGGCTTCTACCTGTTCCCGGTCGCGAAGCGCTTCCGCCACCGGCTGATGGCCTGGGACGTGGTGCTGATCGCCGCGTCCCTCTACGTCATCTACTACCTGGTCGCGGGCGGCGACGATCTGCAGGACCGCTATGTCTTCCCCGAGCCGATGGACGTCGTCGTCGGCTGGATCCTGGTGGCGCTGGTGCTGGAGGTGGCGCGGCGGGCGACCGGGCCGGTGATGCCGGTCGTCGCCATCCTGTTCCTGCTCTACGCCTTCTACGGCAACCATCTGCCGCCGCCCTGGCAGCACCAGGGCTATGGCGGCGAAAGGCTGATCCCGCACCTGACGATCACGCTGGAGGGGATCTTCGGCACGGCGATCGACGTTTCCGCGACGCTGATCATCCTGTTCACCATCTATGGCGCCATCCTGCAGAACAGCGGTGCCGGGAAGTTCTTCGTCGACTTCTCCTTCTCGCTGACCGGCGGCAAGCCGAGCAGCGCCGGGCGCACGGTCGTGCTGTCGTCCTTCCTGCTCGGCGGGCCGTCGGGATCGGGCGTCGCGACCACGGTGACGCTCGGCACCGTCGCCTGGCCGATGATGAAGCGGGTCGGCTATCGCGCCGATGACGCCGGCGGCCTGCTCGCGGCCGGCGGCCTGGGCGCCATCATCTCGCCGCCGGTGCTGGGCGCCGCGGCCTTCCTGATCGCCGAGTACCTGAAGATCGGCTATCTCGACGTGCTGAAGATGGCGGCGATTCCGACCGTCCTCTACTACGCGTCGCTGCTGTTCATGGTGGAGCTGGACCAGCGCCGGATCGCGGCGCGCAGCGGCAGCGCGGCGGCGGCGGCCGAGGCCATGCAAGTGGAACGCGCCGGCGCGCTGGCGCGGCAATACTGGTTCCACTTCTCCTCCCTGATCGCGATCATCGTCTTCATGGCGATCGGGTATTCGCCGACCCTGTCGGTGCTCTACGCCATGGCGGTCGCGGTGGTGCTGTCCTTCCTGCGCCGGGAATCGGCGCTGACGCCGATGAAGCTGATCAACACGCTGGCGGCCGGTGCCATCCAGTCGGTCAGCATCGCCGCGACCTGCGCCTGCGCCGGCATCATCGTCGGCGTCATCACCCTGACCGGGCTCGGCCTGAAATTCTCCGACATCGCGATCCAGGCGGCCGGCGGATCGGTGGTGGTCACCGCGCTCTACACCGCGCTGATCGTCTGGGTGATCGGGCTCGCGGTGCCGGTGACCGCCAGCTACATCATCTGCGCCGTGGTCGCCGCGCCCGCGCTGACCAAGCTCGGCGTGCCGGACTATGCCGCGCATATGTTCGTCTTCTACTACGCGGTGCTGAGCGAGGTCTCGCCGCCGACCGCGCTGTCGCCCTTCGCGGCGGCGGCGATCACCGGCGCCGGCCCGTACCGCACCACGCTGCAGGCCTGGAAATACACCCTGCCCGCCTTCCTGCTGCCCTTCGTCTTCGTCACCGATCCCGAAGGCGTCGGCCTGCTGCTGTCCTTCCGCGGCGACATGACCTGGATCGACGTCGCCTGGCAGACGCTGCTGGCGGCGGGCGGGCTGGCGGCGCTCGCCGCCGCCGCGCAGGGCTATGCGGCGCAGCTGATGCTGTGGTGGGAACGGATCGGATTCGCGATCGCCGGCATCCTGCTGATCTTCCCGGCGCTGGTCGAAAGCGTGGCCGGCGATGCGCTGCCCGCGCCGCACTGGATCGGCACCGCGCTGGCCGTCGTCCTGCTGGCGCTGAACATGCGCCGCCCGGCGCCCCGGGCGCGTGCCTGAGGCGCCGGGTATCCGTTCTCAGGGTGCCGGTGCCGGGATCGTGTCGTTCGGCCGCTGCGGCGGCAGCTTGATCGCCAGGGCCCGGAACCGGCCGGTCGTTGCCATCGATCCCGCATGCGGCGTGCCGCGCGGGATGATCACCAGGTCGCCGGCCCGGACCCGGACCTGCTGGTCGCCCAGCCAGAAGGATCCTTCGCCGGCGAGGATCAGCTGAATCTCGTTGGCGTCGGCATGATAGTGCCGCGCCACATTGCCGCTCTGCACGCCCACCGTGCCGTATTCGGTGGTGACCAGGGTGCGCGACCGCAGATCGGTATTGGGGATCAGCGGACCGATCTCATCCTCCGTCATGGTCAGCAGGTTGACGATCCGCGGCGTCAGCGCCGCTGCCGCGGCCGGCGGGGCGGATTGCGCCTCGGCCGGCGGCGCGACGCGGGCGACCAGCAGGCCGGCGCCGAAGGCGAGGGCAAGGCCGGTGCACAGAACGGGCAGGCGCATGACTGTCTTCCTTGGATCGTTGGTCCCGGCCAGACCACACCACACTCCGGCGCCCTGCTCCAGGATCATGCCAAGGTTGTCCATCCCGTAACTTGCATGATGCAAGTCATGTGCTTCAATCGAGGTTCCCGCCGCCAGGACAGTCCGCCCGTGAGCCTCGCCATCCAGGACAAAGCCGCCCCGGCGGCCGCAACCCCCGCCGCGCCAGTGCTGAACCAGCGCACCCAGCGGCTGCTCACCGCCCCGATCGTGCCGATGCTGCTGCGCATGGCCTGGCCCAACATGCTGATCATGCTGGCCCAGGCCTCGACCGGGCTGATCGAGACCTGGTGGGTCTCCCATCTCGGCACCGATGCGCTGGCCGGCATGGCCCTGGTCTTCCCGCCGGTGATGCTGATGGGCATGATCTCGGGCGGCGCCATGGGCGGCGGCATCTCCTCGGCCATCGCCCGTGCGCTGGGCGGCGGCCGGCGGGATGACGCGGATGCGCTGGTCATGCACGCCATCGCCATCAACCTGGCGCTCGGCCTGTTCTTCTCCGGCCTGATGCTGGGCTTCGGCCGGCCACTGTACCGCGCCCTGGGCGGCGAAGGCGGCGCGCTGGCGGCGGCGCTGACCTATTCGAACATCGTCTTCAGCGGCAACGCCATGCTCTGGGTGATGAACGGGCTGGCCAGCGTGATCCGCGGCACCGGCAACATGCTGGTCCCGGCCCTGGTGATCTGCGCCGGCGTCGTGCTGCTGGTGCCGCTGTCGCCGCTGCTGATCTTCGGCTTCGGTCCGATCCCCGCACTCGGCGTCGCCGGCGGCGGCACCGCGCTGCTGGTCTACTACACCGGCGGCGCCGCCATCCTCGCCTGGTACGTGCTGTCCGGCCGCAACCTCGTGCGGTTCCGCTGGGTGCGTCCACAATGGCCGATCTTCCGAGACATCCTGCGCATCGGCGCCGTCGCCTCCATCTCCTCGCTGCAGACCAACGTCACCATCGCGCTGGCGACCGCGCTGGTGGCGGGCGTCGCCGGCGTCGACGCGGTGGCGGGCTTCGGCACCGGGGCGCGGCTGGAATACCTGCTGGTGCCGCTCGCCTTCGGCCTGGGCGCGCCGCTGGTGGCACTGGTCGGCACCAATATCGGCGCCGGCCAGCGCGAACGGGCCTTGCGCATCGCGCTGACCGGCGGCGCCATCGCCTTCGCACTGACTGAAACGCTCGGCGTCATCGCCGCGATCTGGCCCGGCGCCTGGCTGGCGCTGTTCAGTGCCGAACCCGGCACGATCGAAACCGGCAGCCGCTACCTGCGGATCGTCGGGCCGTTCTACGGGTTCTTCGGCCTTGGCATGGCGCTCTATTTCTCGTCACAGGGCGCCGGGCGGCTGCTCTGGCCGCTGGGCAGCGGGTTCCTGCGCCTGATCATCGCGATCGGCCTCGGCTGGCTCGCGCTTCGCCTGACCGGCTCGCTCGACTGGCTCTTCGCCGCCCTGGCGCTCGGCCTCACCGCCTATGGCGTGACCCTGGCCGTCGCCGTCAAATCCGGCGTCTGGTTCCGGGATTAGAGCGTGATGGCTTAAGGCGGACTCGCCGAAAAGTCTGAATCACGCGATCAAATGAAATGGCTGGAGCGTGATCCGTGAGCGCAAGCGAACGCATCATGCTCCAGCCGGCGGAGCGGCGCGCCAGCTCAGCCCGGCGCGGCGGGCGCGCCGCGCGACATAAGCCAGCCAGAGCAGTTGCACCACGAGCGCGGGCAACACCACCAGCGGCTTGGCGCCGGCCGTCAGGCGCAGGAACAGCAGCGCCAGCGCGCCGTGGAACAGCACGAAGCCCCAGTGCAGCGCCGCCACGCACCAGGCCGACAGGCCGCTGCGCTGCGCCATCTGATAGAGGTGGGTGCGATGCGGCGCGCTGACCCGTTCGCCGATCGCGGCCCGGCGCAGCAGCGTGAAGCCGGTGTCGAACAGCAGCCCGAACAACAGCAGCGGCACCAGCAGGAAGGAAAGCTGCTGCACGTCGAAGCGGGAGGAGGCGACCGCCAGCACCGCGAAGACGAAGCCCAGGAACTGGCTGCCCACATCGCCCATGAAGATGCGCGCCGGGTTCAGGTTGAACGGCAGGAAGCCGGCCAGCCCCGCGCCCAGGAAGAGCGCGGCCGCATAGACGAAGTAGCCACCCTGCTGCGCCGCGATCACCGCCAGGATGCCGGCCGCGAGGAACAGGCTGCCCCCCACCAGCGCATCCAGCCCATCCATGAAATTCACCGCATTGGTGCAGGCGACGATCCAGAACAGCGTCAGCAGCACGCCGAAGAACCCGAGATCGACCACGCCGAACACCGGCAGCGACAGCCGGCTCAGCACCAGCCCGCTGGCCACCGCCACCAACGCCGCCATCGTCTGCGCCCCGAGCTTCACGATGAAGCGGAAATCCCAGACGTCGTCGGCCAGTGCCACCAGCGCGATCGCCGCGGCGGCCGCGATGACGCCGATGAATTGCGGGTCGGCCAGGCGCGCGAAAGCCGCCACCTGGAACAGCACTGCCATGCCGCCCAGGAATGCGACGACGATGCCGACCCCGCCGCCCTTGGGCGTCGGCCGCGTATGCGCCTTGCGGGCGTCGGGATGGTCGAGGATCGGAAAAGCGATCATTAGCCGGACGAAACAGGCCGACAGCAGCGCGAGGCCGCCCGCGAAGGCCAGATGGCGAAGGACGGCGTCGAAGGTCATGCCGGCGCTTGATGCCCTGCCCCCGGGCGGCGGGCAAGCACCGCGCCTGGGCACCGGCCGGGATCGCCCCGGGTGGACAGCCACCCCGCCGAGGGAGGATATGGGGTGGCGGCCGCGACACCCCAGGCACCACGCCCTGCCCCATCCCTGGATGCCACCCCTCTCCGCCTGAGGTTGCGCCGTGTTCGACCTGCCCACTCTGTTCTTCCTCACGGCGGTCACCACGACCTTCCTGGGCACGGTGCTGCTGGCGCTCTGGCTCCAGGATCGCAAGCTGGCCATGCTCGCCATCTGGGGCAGCGCGCAGTTGCTGGGGGGCGTCGGCATCGGCCTGGTCTCGGCGCGCGGCCTCATCCCCGACAGCATCTCGATCGTGACGGCGAATGGGCTGGTGCTGGTCGCCTGCGGCCTGGCGTGGAACGGCGCGCGCAGCTTCGAGCGCCGCCGGCTGCTCTGGCTGCCCGGCCTGGCTGCTGCCGCCATCTGGCTGTCCGCCTGCCAGGTCCCCTTGTTCTACGGATCCCTCAACAGCCGGGTGATCCTGCTGTACGGCGCGATCGCGACCTATTTCGGCCTCGCCGCCCGGGAGTTCTGGCGCGGGCGCCAGGAGTATCTGCCGTCCCGCTGGATGGTGCTGACGGTGCTCGGCAGCCACGCGCTGCTCTATGGCAGCCGCGTGCCGCTGACCCTGCTATGGCCGCAGGATCCGGCGGCCGGCCTCCCGGCACTGCGCGGCTGGTTCGTGCTGCTCACCGCCGAGACCCTGATCCATTCGACCGCGATGGCCGTGCTGCTGGTCGCCCTGACCAAGGAGCGGGCGGAGGTGATGGCGGTCCGGCATCTGGTCACGGCGCGCG
>DASYDR010000353.1:0-12010 GCA_036499545.1 Roseomonas sp.
GCTGCTTCTGCGCGCCGGGCGGGTTGAAGGGCCGGGGGAGGGGGGGTAGGGTCCCGCCCTTCCAGCAACGACCGACCCCGACCAAGGGTGCCATGAACCTCATCGCCGACCGCCTCGACCGTATCTCCCCCTCGCTGACCATCGCCATGACGGCGAAGGCGCGCGCCCTGAAGGCCGAGGGCAAGGACATCATCTCCCTGTCGGCCGGCGAGCCGGATTTCGATACCCCCCGCAACGTGAAGGACGCGGCCATCCGCGCCATCGAGGCGGGCGAGACGAAGTACACCGACGTCTCCGGCACCCTCGCGCTGCGCAAGGCGGTCTGCGAGAAGTTCAGGCGCGACCACGGTGTGGAGTACAAGCCGGAGGAGATCCTGGTCGCCACCGGCGGCAAGCAGGTGATCTTCGACGCCCTGCTGGCCACCATCAACCCGGGCGACGAGGCGATCATCCCCGCCCCCTGCTGGGTCAGCTACCCGGACATCGTCCAGCTCGCCGAAGGCGCGCCGGTGATCGTCCCCTGCGGCCAGAACCAGGGTTTCCGGATGACCGGCGAGCAGCTCGAGGCCGCCATCACCAGCAAGACCAAGTGGTTCATCCTGAACAACCCGTGCAACCCGACGGGCGCGGCCTATACGCGGGAGGAGCTGAAGTCGCTGACCGACGTGCTGCTGAAGCACCCCGATGTCTGGATCTTCAGCGACGATATCTATGAGAAGCTGATCTATGACGGCCGCAAGGTGCCGACCATCGTCGAGGTGGAGCCGCGCCTGAAGGACCGTACCGTCACCATGAATGGCTGCTCCAAGGCCTATGCCATGACCGGCTGGCGCATCGGCTTCGCGGGCGCGCCGCTGCAGCTGATCAAGGCGATGGACAAGCTGCAGAGCCAGTCCACCTCCAACACCTCCTCCATCTCCCAGGCCGCCGCCGTCGAGGCGCTGACCGGCCCGCAGGAGAGCATCGAGGCGATGCGCGTCGTCTATGAGCGCCGCCGCGACCTGGTGGTCGGGTTGCTGAACGAGGCCCCGGGCATCCGCTGCCACAAGCCCGAAGGCGCCTTCTACGTCTTCCCGGACGTGCATGGCTGCCTGGGCAAGACCAGCGCCGGCGGCCGCAAGATCGACGGCGACGAAGCCTTCGTGCTCGGCCTGCTGGAGGAGCATGGCGTCGCCGCCGTGCACGGCACCGCCTTCATGTTCCCCGGTCATTTCCGCATCAGCTACGCGACCGACGACGCCTCGCTGGTCGAAGCCTGCAAGCGCATCCAGGCCTTCTGCGCGGGGCTGCGCTGACGGCGGACGGCTTCCGCCTGCGCCCGGTGGCGGAGGCGGATTTCGAACCGCTGCTGGACCTCAGCATCCGGGTGCTGCGGGATGACCTGGTCCGGCTCGGCCGCTTCGATCCGGAGCGCCGCCGCCACCGGATGCGGGACGGCTTCGATCCGGCCGCGATGCGCGCGATCGAGGCGCCGGATGGCCGGCTGCTCGGCTGCATCGCGGTGGCCGCGGCCGCCGATCATGTCGAACTCCACGGCTTCTACCTGGAGCCGGCGGCGCAGGGGCGGGGCCTCGGCGCCGCGGTCCTCGCCGCGGTCAGGGCCGGCCTGCCGGCGCTGCCGATCCGCATCGAGGTGCTGCGCGGCAGCCGCGCCCGCCGCTTCTGGGAAGGCCAGGGCTTCCGCTTCGTCGAGGCGCAGGACTTCGACGACGTGCTGGAACATCCCGGCGGCCGATGACCGGGGGGCCGAATGGCCCGTAGGTCTGAATCGGCCGCCAGGCGTATAAGCCCCGACCATCTTGATGCCCCAAAGACGGGCGCATAACCGCCCGCATAACAAAGGACCCCGAGGAATCATGCCCGCGCTCGCCGATCGCCTGAAGGAATTCTCCACCTCCGCCTCCGTCGTCATGACCGTGAAGGCGCGGGAGCTGGCGGCGCAGGGCGTCAAGGTCATCACCCTGGCCTCCGGCGAGCCGGATTTCGCGTCGCCCCCGCATGCGATCGAGGCCGCGCACCGGGCGGCGCTCTCGGGCGATACCAAATATCCGCCGCAGGACGGCACCAGGGCGCTGAAGGAAGCGATCCAGCGCAAGTTCAAGCGCGACAACAAGCTCGACTACGCGCTGGACGAGATCATCGTCACCAATGGCGGCAAGCAGTCGATCTTCAATGCCTTCATGGCGACGGTGAACCCGGGCGACGAGGTGGTGATCCCGGCCCCCTACTGGATCTCCTATGCCGACATGGCGAAGGTCGCCGGCGGCCGCGCGGTGCTGGTGAACTGCCCGCAGAACAACGGCTTCAAGCTGCGGCCGGAGGATCTGGAAGCGGCGATCACGCCCGCCACCAAATGGGTGATGCTGAACTTCCCGAACAACCCGACCGGCGCCGCCTGTTCGCGCGCCGAGATGCAGGCGATCGCCGATGTGCTGCTCCGCCACCCGCATGTCTGGGTGATGACGGACGACATGTATGAGCACCTGGTCTATGACGGCTTCGAATTCTGCACCGTGGCGGAAGTGGAGCCGCGGCTGAAGGATCGCACCCTGACGATCAACGGCGCGTCCAAGACCTATGCCATGACCGGCTGGCGCATCGGCTTCGCCGGCGGCCCGAAGGCGCTGATCAAGGGCATGACCAATATCCAGGGCCAGGCGACCTCCGGCGTGTCCACCATCGGCCAGGCGGCCGCCGCCGCCGCGCTCGACGGCCCGCAGGACCTGGTCAAGGAACGCGCGGCGATCTACCGCGAGCGCCGCGACCTCGTCGTCGACATGCTGAACCAGGCGCCGGGCATCGCCTGCCACAAGCCGGAAGGCGCCTTCTACGTCTTCCCGAACATCGCCGGCTGCCTCGGCAAGACCAGCGCCGGCGGCCGCAGGCTCGAGACCGATGGTGATTTCGCCCTGGCCCTGCTGGAGGAGAAATACGTCGCGACCGTGCAGGGCTCCGCCTATGGCATGAGCCCCTATATCCGCATCTCCTACGCCACCGGCACCGAGGAACTGCGCGAAGCCTGCGCGCGGATCCAGGAATTCTGCCGGGAGCTGAAGTGAATATTGCGCTCCGGCCTGGCCGGGACGCGGATGCGGACGGCTTCATCGCGCTGATCGATGCGTGCTGGGGCGAATACCCCGGCTGCATCCTCGACGTGGATGGCGAATTGCCGGAGCTGCGCGCGCTCGCGTCCTGGTTCGAGGCGGGGAGCGGCGCGCTCTGGGTGGCGGAACGCGACGGGCGGATCATCGGCATGGTGGGCACCCGCCCGCTGCGCGAGGATGCCGCCTGGGAGATCTGCCGCATGTACGTCTCGGACGCGGCGCGCGGCAGCGGCCTGGCGCAGCGCCTGCTCGACACCGCGGAGGACCATGCCCGCGCCGCCGGGGCGGAGCGCATGGTGCTCTGGACCGATACCCGCTTCACCCGCGCGCATGGCTTCTACGAGAAGCGCGGCTATGTGCGGCAGGGCTCGATCCGCATCCTCGACGACCTCTCGAAATCGCTGGAATTCCGCTACACCAAGCCGGCGCGCGGGCTTGTGGTGGAAGCGCTGGATGCCGCCGCGGCCGCGAGCGCGGAGCGGCGCCTGGCGGAGCTGCTGGTCGCCTGCGTCGCCGATGGCGCCTCCGTCGGCTTCCTGCCGCCGCTGCCGGCCGAGCGGGCGCGGGTCTTCTGGCAGCGCGTCTCATCGGAGGTCGCGCAGGGCAAGCGCGTGTTGCTGGTGGCCTGGCTGGACGGGCAGCTCGCCGGCACCGTGCAGCTCGACCTCGGCACGCCGGAGAACCAGCCGCACCGCGCCGGGCTCGCCAAGCTGCTGGTCGATCCCGGCTTCCGCCGCCGCGGCATCGGCCGCGCGCTGATGCTGCGGGCCGAACAGGCGGCGCGCGGCCATGGCCGCGGCCTGGTCACCCTGGAAGCCCATGCCGGCGATGTCGGCGAAGCGCTCTATCGCGGCCTCGGCTGGCAGGAGGCGGGGCGGGTTCCCGGCCATGCGCTGAATGCCGACCGCAGGCCGGCCGACATGCTGCTGTTCTGGAAGCGGCCGGGCTGATGCGCGCGGCGCCGGGCCCCCGCTGATGGCGGACGAGACCGAGCGCACCATGGTCCGGCACATCCTGCCGGAAAACGAGGCCGGCCCCGACGCGCCGCTGCACCTGCTGGTGGTCGAGGCACCGGGCGAGGCGCCGCGCCGCGTCCCGCTCGGCCGCGCGCCGGTCCGCATCGGCCGCGTCGCCGGCAACGACATCGTGCTGCCCGGCTCCGAGATATCCCGCGCGCATTGCCTGATCGCGCTGGAGGGGGAGGAGGTGATCGTCACCGATCTCGGCTCCACCAATGGCTGCATCCTGGACGGGGCGCGGATCGTGGCGCCGGCGGTGCTGCGGCCCGGCGCCCGGCTGCGGCTCGGGCCCTTCGCCATCACCCATCTGCGCGGCCCGCGCGCCGAGCTGGAACGCGGGCAGGACATCGAGCGGGACCTCGCCAAGGCCAGCCGCTACGTGCAGGCGCTGCTGCCGCCGGCGATCGCGGACGGGCCGGTGCGGGTCGATTGGCGCTTCCTCCCTTCGGCAGGCATCGGCGGCGACGGCTTCGGGTATCGCATGCTGCCGGATGGGCGCTTCGCGGTCTGGCTGCTCGACGTCTCCGGCCATGGCGCGGGGGCCGCGCTGCTGGCGGCCAGCGTGATGAACGCGCTGCGCCAGGGCGGGACGGCGGGCGGGGGGGAGGCCGGCGATCCGGCGGCGGTGCTGGCCGGGCTGAATGCCGGCTTCCAGATGGACAGCCATGGCGGGCTCTATTTCTCGCTCTGGTACGGGGTCTATGCGCCCGCCCTGCGCCGGCTGCGCTTCGCGGCGGCGGGGCATCACCCGGCCTGGCTCGGCGCCGAGCCGCTCTGGACCCGCAACCCGGCGATCGGCCTGGCGGAGCCGGACTGGCGCTTCGCGGTCGCGGAGGCGGCGGTGCCGCCGGCGGCCCGGCTGGTGCTGTTCAGCGACGGCGCCTTCGAGGTGCGGGCGCCGGATGGCCGCCAGCTCGGCCTGCCGGATTTCCTGCCGCACCTGGCCGCGCCGCCGGTGCCGGGCGTGGCGGAGCCCGCGCGGCTGCTGGCGGCGGCGCAGGCGGCCGCCCGCCCTGGCGCGATGGAGGACGACGTCTCTATCCTGGTGCTGGATTTTCCCTGAGACAGGCTCCGGGACGCGCGGGCGCGGGAGGCAGGCCACATGCAGTTCAGGATCGTGGAGGCCGGCCCGGCGCTGCGCCGGGTGGAACTGTCGGGGCGGCTCGACGTCGCCGGCGCCGAGGCGCTGGAAGCGCCGCTGACCCGGGACCTGGCGGCGCTGCGGTGCGCGGTGCTGCTCGACATCACCGCGGTGTCCTTCGTCGGCTCGCTCGGCATCCGGGTGCTGGTGGGCGCGGCGCGGCAGATGAAGCGGCAGGGCCATCGCCTGGCGCTCTATGGCGCCAATGCCGTGGTGCAGGAGGTGTTCCACACCGTGGCGCTCGACCAGCTGATCCCGATCGCGGCGGATGAGGCGGCGGCGCGGGCGCTGCTGCGGGCGTGACCGGGCTCTGCTTCAGCATCGCGGGCGGGGCGGAGGCGGTGGCGGATGCCGAACAGGCGCTGTCCGCCTGGCTGACTGGCGCCGGCCTGCCGGAGGCTGCGGCCGCGCGCGCCGCGCTGCTGCTGGAGGAAGTGGCGCTGAACGCGCTGCGCCACGGCGGCGCGCCGCGCGTCGATATCGAGGCGCAGGTGACCGCGGCCGGCATCGCCCTGGTCTTCGAGGATACCGGTGCGCCGTTCGACCCGCTGGCCGGCGCTGCCGCCGCCCCGGATCCGGACCGGCCCGGCGGCCGCGGCCTGCTGCTGATCCGCCGGCTGTCCTCCGGCGCGCGCTATGCGCGCACGCCGGATGGGCACAACCGGCTGGAGCTGACGCTCAACCCCGAATGAGGCCGCCGAGCCTTGTCGCCGACCTGTCCGCAATAGCCTTCACCGGGAGGCCGGCGGCACGAGCACCCGCTCGTGCCAAGCGGCCGGAGGCCGCGCCCGGCGCCTGAGGGCTGCATCAAATAACGAGGAAGCCGTCCAGCGCGGCCAGCACGGCGTCGGGGGCTTCTTCCGCGAGGTAGTGGCCGGAGGGCACCGGGCCGCCGGTGACCTCGGCATCGGCATAGTTGCGCCAGATCGCCAGCGGGTCGTACCAGGCGCCGATCTTGCCGCGGGCGCCCCAGAGCACCTTCAGCGGGCAGCGGATGCGCCGGCCGGCGGCGCGGCTGGCGCGGTCATGCTCCAGGTCGAGCCCGGCGGCGACGCGGTAATCCTCGCAGATCGCCTCCACCGTGCCGGGCAGCTGCACCGCGGCCAGGTAGTCGGCCCGCGCCTCCGGGTGGAAGAAGCTCTTGTCCTTGGGCTCGCGGCTGGTGTGCAGGTCGAACCAGTCGATGACGTCACGGCGGATCATGCGTTCCGGCAGCGGATGCGGCTGCGCCAGGAAGAACCAGTGCCAATAGCCAAGGCCGAACTGCATGTCGGCGCGTTCGAAATGCTCGATGGTCGGCACGATATCGAGCAGCGCGAGGCGCCGCACCGCATCCGGGAAATCGATCGCCAGGCGATGCGCGACGCGGGCGCCGCGGTCATGCGCGACCACCTGGAAACGCTCCTGCCCCAATGCGCGCATCACGCCCGCCATGTCGGCAGCCATCGCGACCTTGGCATAGGCGGCGTGGTCGGCGCTGACCGGCGCCTTGTGGGAGAAGCCGTAGCCCGGAAGGTCGATGCAGACGACGCTGTGCCGCCGCGCGAGCACCGGCGCCACCTTGTGCCACATCGCATGGGTCTGCGGGTTGCCGTGCAGCAGCAGCAGCGGCGGCCCTTCGCCGCCGCGCCGCAGCCGGAACGGGCGGCCGCCGAGTGCGACCGTCTCCAGCGTGAACCCTTCGAAGAACGTCATGCGCCGAATTCCCCCTGGGCCGCGCCGCCGGTCCGCCCGTGTCCGGCAATCCGATGGCCCTAGTTGACCCGGGCGCCGCCGCGCGCAAGCCTGCTCCGGAAACCCGAAGGAGGGAACCGATGTCCGACGATAGCGCGCTTTTTGACAAGGGCCTGCCGATCCGCCGCGCCGTGCTGGGCGCCGAGTATGTCGATGGATCGATGGCCAAGGCCGACGACTTCATGATGGCCTTCCAGCGCGCCACGACCTCGATCGCCTGGGGCTGGGCCTGGGGCGACCCGACGCTGGACCGCAAGACCCGCAGCCTGCTGAACCTCGCGATGCTGACCGCGCTCGGCAAGACGCCGGAGATCAAGCTGCATGTGAAGGGCGCGCTGAACAACGGCGTCACCGTCGAGGAGATCAAGGCGACGCTGCTGCACGCGACCGCCTATTGCGGCATCCCGGCCGGCCTCGACGCCTTCAAGGCGGCGCATGAGGTGCTGGTGGCGGAAGGCGCGCTGCCGGCGAAGAAGGCATGAGCACCGCGTCCGATGACCGGAGCGCCGAAGGGCGCGGAAGTCTGAATCGGCCGCGCACCGATATCTCCAGGATTGGCTTCATCGGCGTCGGCAACATGGGCTGGCCGATGGCGGCCAACCTGGTGAAGGCCGGGTTCGCGGTGACGGTGAGTGACGCCGTGCCCGGCCGTGCGGACAAGTTCGTGGCCGAGATCGGCGGCAGCGCCGCCGCCGGCCCGGCCGATGCCGCGCGCGGGCAGGAGGTGGTGATCACCATCCTGCCGACCAGCAAGCAGGTGGCGGAGGTCGCGGCGCAGATCGCGCCGGCGCTCGCGGCCGGCAGCGTGCTGATCGACATGACCTCCGGCGCGCCGGGCCGCACGCGGGAGATCGCGGCCGATCTCGCCCCGCGCCAGGTCGCGGTGGTGGATTGCCCGGTCTCCGGCGGCGTGCCGCGCGCGAAGAGCGGCGAGCTGGCGATCATGGCGGGCGGCGAGGATGCGGTGCTCGACCGCGTCGACCCGGTGCTGCGCGCCATGGGCACCAGCATCCATCGCTGCGGCGGCGTCGGCGCCGGCCAGGCGATGAAGGCGCTGAACAACCTGGTCAGCACCGGCGGCTTCCTGATCGGGATCGAGGCGCTGCTGATCGGCCAGCGCTTCGGCCTGGATACCGCGCTGATGGTCGATGTGCTGAACGCGTCCACGGGCATGAACAATTCGACCCAGAAGAAGTTCAAGCAATACGTGCTGTCGCGCCGCTTCGATTCCGGCTTCGGGCTCGACCTGATGGTGAAGGACCTGTCGATCGCGCTCGAGGTCGGGCGGGAGACGGGGACGCCGACGCCGTTCTCGGCGCTCTGCCGGGAATTGTCGGCCAGCGCCGCGGCGCTGCTCGGCCCGGGGCAGGACCACACCGCGCTGGCGCAGCTGTCCGAGAAGCTGGCGGGCGAATCGCTCGGCGGCGGCAACCGCGGCTGATACGAGCGGACCGGTGGTTGACCGGTCCGAGGCCGCGAATGCGGCCCGCCGCGAGTGCGGCGTTATGCCGGAGGCGTGCTGTTCGCACGACGCCAAGGGCGACGGATGTCGCCCGCGTCACGCCGGAGGCGTGCCTTCGGCACGGCGCGTCTGAGGGGTGGTGAGCGGTCGACGCTCACCACCGTTGACAAAGGATCATGTGCCGCGCGCCCGGGTGGCGCGCGGCATGCACCATCGACCATCCATCGCCTCGAAGGTCAGGGAGCAGGCCCATGCAGTGGGAAGTCCTGTCGCTGCGCTATGCGCGGCACGACAAGAAGAAGCAGGAAAGCTTCATGATGCCGGTCGACGACCCGCATTCCTCCCTGCCGCTCGACTATTACGTCTGGCTGCTGCGCGCGCCGGACGGCAGTGAGATCGTGGTCGACAGCGGCTTCGACGCGGCGACCGCGGCGAAGCGCGGCCGCGTGCTGATGCGCCCGGTCGGTGAGTGCCTGAAGGCGGCCGGCACCGATCCGGACACGGTGAAGCAGGTGGTGATCACCCATCTGCACTACGACCATGCCGGCAATCTCGACCTGTTCCCGCACGCGCAGTTCCACCTGCAGGAGCGGGAGATGCGCTTCGCCACCGGCCGCAACATGTGCTTCCACTGCCTGCGCCATCCCTTCGAGGTGGAGGATGTGGTGCGCATGGTGCGCGCCCTCTACGCCGATCGCCTGACCTTCCATGACGGCGATGCCGAGATCGCGCCGGGCGTCTCCGTGCATCATGTCGGCGGGCATTCGGACGGGCTGCAGATGGTCAGGGTGCAGACCGCGCGCGGGCCGCTGGTGCTGGCCGCCGATGCCAGCCATTTCTACCTCAACATGCAGCGGCAGAATCCCTTCCCGATCGTCTATGACGTCGGCGCCATGGCGGCGGGCTGGAAGCGGGCGCTGCAACTGGCCGGCGGCGACGAGAGCCTGGTGATCCCGGGCCATGACCCGATCATCAGCGAACGCTTCCCGGCGGTCCCGGGCTCGGGCGGGGAGATCGTCGCGCTGCATTTGCCGCCGGTGGCCTGAACGCCCGAGGCGCGGCCCCCTGTGCTATAAGGCGCATCGGGCCGCGCGGAAGGACGATGCATTGGCGCAGGAGGTCAGCCTCGACGCGAGGATCGCCGCCCTCAAGGGTGAGCTCGACCGGCTGCGCCCGCTCTCGCCCCAGGGGCTGAGAAGCCTCGAGCAATGGTACGCCGTCGAGCTGACCTACACCTCGAACGCCATCGAGGGGAACACGCTGACCCGCAGCGAAACGGCGCTGGTCGTCGAGAAGGGCCTGACGGTCGGCCAGGGCAAGCCGCTGCGCGACCATCTGGAAGCGATCAACCACATCGCCGCCCTCGACTACATGAAGGCGCTGGCGGGTTCGGCCGCGCCGATCGCCGAACACGACATCCGGCAGATCCAGGGGCTGATCCTGCGCCTGATCGACGACGAGGCGGCGGGTCGCTATGCGCGGCACGGGCGGATGATATCGGGATCGGACATCCAGTTCCCGTCGCCCGCCGAAATTCCGGCGGCGATGCGCGACCTGGTCGAATGGCTGGGCCGGCAGCCATCCACGCCGGACGTGGCGGCCGAGGCGCATGCGCGTCTGGTCAGCGACATCCATCCCTTCGAGGACGGCAATGGCCGCACCGCCCGTATCCTGATGAACACCATCCTGCTGCGCGGCGGCTATTCGCCGGTGGCGATCGACCCGGCCCAGCGGCTGGATTATTTTCAGGCCCTGGAGGATCGGCGCCATCGGCAGGACCCGCGGCCCTTCGCCGATTTCATCAAGCTTCGCCTGATCGAGAGCCTGGCGCGCCATGTCACGGCCATCCGCCAATCGGCGCCGGTCCAGGCGCATCTGGCCGCGACGCGGCGCGATCGGGACGGAGGCTAGCCGAATACCACGCGCGCCGCGGCCGCGAAGCCGGCGGCGGCCATCAGCATCGACAGGCCCGGCCAGACCGGCAGCGGCCGCAGCCGGGCGATCACCGCATTGACGGCGAGCGAGCCGATGAAGGCCGCGACCGGCTGGGTCCAGTGCAGTTCGAACCCGCCCCAGACGATCAGCCCCATCCAGGCCAGATGGGTGACGCGGCTGATGATGCGCCAGATGGCGTCGGTCATCGGCGATTGCGGGCGCAACTCCGGATCGATGGAGCGGGTGTGGAGGAAGGCCGCGGCCGAGAGCAGCAGCGCCGCCATGAAATAGATCGAGATCACCGGGCGTCCTTACCCGGTCCCGCCGCCGGCGGGAAGCGATCGACCCTGGACCGTCCGGCGGCCGCCGTCTAACCCATGCTGGACATGAACGCCCCGCCCGCCATCCTCCAGGTGCTGCCCGCCCTCGTCACCGGCGGCGTGGAGCGCGGCACGATCGAGATCGCGGAGGCGCAGATCGCCGCCGGCTTCCGCGCCATCGTCGCCTCCGCCGGCGGCCCGATGGTGGCCGAGCTGGAGCGGCTGGGCGCGCGCCACGTGGCGCTGCCGCTCGACCGCAAATCGCCGGTCGCGCTGTGGCGCAATGCCGGGCGGCTGGCGGCGCTGGCGCGGGCGGAAGGGGTGGCGATCCTGCATGCGCGCTCACGCGGGCCGGCCTGGTCGGCCTGGCTGGCGGCGCGGCGGACGGGCGCGCGCTTCGTCACCACCTATCACGGCAGCTACAACGAGAACTTCCCCGGCAAGCGCGCCTATAACGCGGTGATGGCCAAGGGCGACCGGGTGATCGCGATCAGCCACTTCATCGCCGGGCTGATCGCCGAACGCCATGGGACGCCGGCCGCGCGCATCCGCATCATCCCGCGCGGCGTCGATCCGCGCCGCTTCGACCCCGCTTTGGTGACGCCGGCGCGGATCGCGGCGCTGCGCGCCGCCTGGGGCCTGCCGGACGGGCGGCCGGTGATCCTGCTGCCCGGCCGCGTCACCCGCTGGAAAGGGCAGGGGGTGCTGGTGGAGGCGATGGGACGCCTGCCGGGCGATGCCCTGGCCGTGCTGGTCGGCGGCCAGGGGTCGAAGCAGGATTTCGTGGCGGAGCTGCAGGCCCGCGCCGCGGCGCTCGGCCTCGGCGACCGGCTGCGGCTGGCAGGCCATGCCGACGACATGGCGGCGGCGCTGCTGCTGGCCGATGTGGTGGTGCATGCCTCGACCGATGCCGAGGCCTTCGGGCGCACGGTGATCGAGGCGCAGGCGATGGCGCGGCCGGTCATTGCCTCCGACCTTGGCGGCCCGCGTGAGACGGTGGCGGAAGGCGTGACCGGCTGGCGGGTGCCGCCCGGCGACGCCGCGGCGCTCGCCGCCGCATTGGCGCGGGTGCTCGCGATGCCGGCCGAAGCCCGTGCCGCGATCGGCGCCGCCGCGCGCCAGGCGGTGCTGGAGCATTACTCGACCCGCGCCATGCAGGACGCGACCATCGCCGTGTACCGGGAGCTGCTGTGACGACAGAGGCCATCCTCGTCATCAAGTTCGGCGCGCTCGGCGATTTCGCCCAGGCCTTCGGGCCCTTCGCGGCGATCCGCGCGCATCACCCCGGCGCGCAT
>DASYDR010000354.1:0-14497 GCA_036499545.1 Roseomonas sp.
CCTGGCCCTCAGCGCCATCAACTTCTTCGGTGGGATTGCTGGCGCCGTTGGTAACCTCCTAGCCCCGGTGGCGCGCCTATCAGGGCTTCTCTGGGGCCTAACAGCGGCGCAGGGCGCCGCCGCTGGTGCTGGTGGTGCGGCAGCAACCGGCGGAGGCCTCAGCGGCGTCTTCGCGGCGGCTACCGGCGCCGCCAGTGGGCTGGGGAGCGTGCTTGGGCGCCTTCTCGCATTCGCCACAGGCCCGTTCGGTGGTGCCGCCCTGGCGATCGGAGCGGTCGGTACCGCGCTGTATGATAACCGCGATGCAGTTTTCCGGGTCGGCGGTGAAGTCACCACCCTCGGCCGCCTCTTCAAGACGGTTTTCGACGACACCCTCACGGCGACGGGGGCCTTCGGACAAGGGCTTGTCGATAAGCTCAAGCCGTATTTCGCGCAGCTCAGCGACCGATTTTCACAGACGTGGTCGTCTATGTTCTCGGACGAAATCAGCTTCGGGCAGAGGATCCTCGGAAGGGTACTGCGCTTCACGGATGAGAATGCGATCCGTGCCCCGTTCAACACCCAACGTGTTCAGGAGATGCGGCGCGGTCAGGATGCTATCAACCAAATCGGTATGGCGACGAACTACGGCGCGAACACCAGCGACGGCGGCGCATCCTATCGTGCAGCAGTCGCCCTGATACGCGCGACCGTCGAGGCCCGCATTTCTGACATCAACCGGGCCGCTGAAGCCGCCGTTGCAGGTATCAATCCGACTGACACGCCAGGACTTCGCACGCTGGGAATTACGTCAGAGCAGGCGCGCCGTTCCCGTATGATCGAACTGAACAGCGGGCCCGCCGATCCTGCCGAACGTGCGGCCATGGAGTCTGCGCTGGGCGAAAGAGGAGACCGCCTCCCGAATGGCCCGCGCCCGCTCCAGCGCCCGGAAGGCAATCCATGGGGTGCGCGTCCAGGGCGCGGCGGTGGCGCGAACGCACAGGAGACGTTCGAAAGTTTCCGTGGGCAGCTTGATCCCAGCTTCCGTGTCCAAAACCAGATGACCACCGGCATGCGCGATCTTGCCGAGGCTCAGCGCAAGGGATGGATCACCGCTCAGCAGCGCGTCGACCTGGAAGGCCGCCTGCGAGAGAGCATGCTGGAGACTATCCAGGCCCTCGACCCTCGCACGAAGGCGGAGCGTCAGCTTTCCGAAGCAACGCAGCTTCTCACTGGCATGCAGCGCGAAGGCCTGATCACTGATGACCAGCGCGCCCAGCGCCTCGCGGTCATCACCGAACGCCTTCGCGACAACATCGACCCGTTCGGCACCATGCTTCGCCAGATTCAGGAGGAGACGGGCCTAACTCGCCTTAGCAGCCGCGAAATGGAGGTTGAGTCTCAGGTGCGGCAGCGCGTGCAGCAGCTTCGTGAGCGGGGCGTGAACCTCTCTGATTCGGAAACAGAGCAGCTTCGCACCGCGCTGCGCCTTCAACGCGAGATGACGCAAGCGCAGCAGGACCGCGAGCAAGGCCTCGGTACCTGGGCCAACAGTTTCCGCTCCATCGGCACCGAGATGGATAAGCTGTCGGAGAAGTTCACCAACGAGTTTGCCGGCGCTCTCGCCGACTTCGTCAGCACCGGCAAGGCGAACTTCACTGACCTTGCCAACTCCATCGTTCGCGACATCAACGAGCTGATCATCAAGAACGGCCTGCGCGCGCTGATGAGCGAGCTGGGCGTCATCAATGGCGATACGAAGTCGGGCTACTCGAACAGCGGATTCTCTCTCGGGAGGCTGTTTGGTGGCATCTGGGGCGGCGGCGGCGCGTCCGCTGGCGCGGGTGCTGGTGGCGGCATGTTCGATGGAGGCGCAGCGTTCGGCGGCGCTGATGCATTCAGCTCCGCCGCAGGTAGCTTCTCCGGTGCTGGTGCATTCCGTGAGGGTGGCTACGCCACTAACCCCGTCTCGCGCGGCCTGATGTCGGCAACGGCGTGGATGGACGCGCCGCAATACCGCGAAGGGACATCGAACACCTCGAACGGCATCCCCGCGATCCTCCATCCGAATGAGGCGGTAATCCCGCTCTCCCGTGGGCGGCGGGTGCCGGTGGAGATGCGTGGCGGTGGCGCCCCATCGGTGCGCGTCGAGATGAACATCACCACGCCTGACGCGAACTCTTTCCGCAAAAGCCAGGGGCAGATTGCTTCCGAGGCGGGGAAAGTGATCTCCCGAGCTTCGCGGCGGAACGGCTGATCGAAAATGAAGAAAGGCAGGACCGAGGCCCCGCCTTTCTTCATTGAGCACTGCGCGCCGCCTGCGCTTCAGGCGACGCCCGCCGCGCGAGCGTGCTTCAGGGTGTCGAGCAGCTTGCCGAGATGGCCGTGCTGCCTCTCGATTTCCGCCAGCGTCCCCACGTCGCTAAGGGGGCGCTGGGCCGCCTCAAGGAGACGATGCGCGGCGAGGCTAAGCTCACCCTCGAACGCCTCTGCGATGGCGCTGGAAGAGACCGCGCCATCGGATTCATCGGTTCGGCTAAGTTCCGTCATGATCTTTCTCCTGCCGTCATCGTTGGTGCGGCGTGAACCAGCGCTGATCGGGAGAATTGAGCAGAACGAATTCTTGATACAGAGATATCTGCGTGCCTTAGGTATGCGGATATCGACCTAGCCGGCTTCGAGATATATAAAAACGATCCTCTGAATGGCGGTCAGTGTCATTTAAACTGGCATTGCTGCTAGATAAAATGACACCCTGGCGGGCGGCGCGGCTGATGCATGCACAGACGTTGTTGTCGGTCTTGGTATACGAATCTGTGCCGCGTGGAGGGTAATCGTGTCGTTTGGGCCGCCGTGCGGGACGGCGCGCCGGGCCGCTGGCGCACTCAACCAGCGGATGGCGCCATCACCTGGGAGCAACGCGCCGGACGCCTCTACATCGAAATCCGCGAAGTGGATGGCTCCATGACGCGACGGGATTACGCGCCGCGCTGAAAGGTCATCTTAGGGCATGGATGGGAATGCGGCGTACCAACTCCGCGAGTTGCTGCACTCCGGGGCCTTTGCCATATCGCGCCGTGACGCTGGCGCCAGGGCTATGACCAAGTAGGCGGCCTAGCTCCTCTTCCCCGATCCCAGCGGCTCGGGCCTTCGTCGCGTAGGTGTGCCGCAGACTGTGGAAGACCAGCCGCTCGTCTGTGATCTTCGCTTTCTTGCGGAGGAGCGCGGCGAACCGTTTCGAATAGGCCGCCGCGATGCGTCCACGCCCATCCTTCGTAGGAAGCGAGGCGAAGACCAGCGAACCGGGAGACGCCTCCACGTAATCCAGAAAGCCAAGCTGGATAAGGGCGGGATGGACCGGCACCAGCCGGCGGGCCGACTTGGATTTCAGCTTCTTCCCGTTGCGCGTGTTGACGTCGAAGACGTGGATGCCTTCCTGAAGACGGACGTCGACCTTCCCTAACTGCGCGATCTCCTCCACGCGCAGGCCGGAGCACAAGGCGACGCGTGGAATCCACCAATCATCATCACTGAGTTCGCGGTGGCGCTTATCGCGAGGGGCTGCGCGAACCGTGTCCAGCGCTGCCCAGAGGGTCGCTAGTTGATCGTCGCTGAACGGCAGGCGGTCGGCGTCTTCATCATCGGTGGTGCGGGCGATGCGGTTTCGGATGCGAGGCGCGGCGTCCAGGTACCCGGTATCAGCAGCGAACCTGAGGAGGGTGCCGATGGCATCGACGTGCCTCTTCACAGACACATCGGCGATGCGGGGGAGGCCTTCAGCATCCGCTATCGAGATAGCCTTCTGAAGCGAGCCTTTGCGGATGTCATGCCGGGAACTAGCAGGCATCCGGGCTATCGCGTCCTTGAAGTCAGACAGGGCGCGCTTGTCGATCGCGGAGAGGCGCTTGCGCGGGTGAAGCTCTTCGAAGCGGCGCACCACGTAATGGTAGAACCGGGCGCGATCGGGTGGAGCCTTCGTTTCGCGTAGATAGCGCTCCGCGATGTTCTTCAGGCTCTCGCTAGGCTTCGGCCCGTCTGGGGAGGGTGGAGCGGGGAGCGGTGCGGGTATCGCCTCGGGACGCCCCCTTGCCATCAAGCCATGCGTCTCGATCTCCGCGCGCCCTCGCTACTTCCGCGAGACCGACTCGACAACTTGCAGAAGGTCCAGCGCGGCGGTCGCCTCTGCCTCCGCTTCGACGGCATCCCGCCGCATCTGAAGCGCGCCCTGTGGCACGGCGGCTACGGCGTCGGGCGCCGCTTCGTGCCGGGCGGAAAGGTCCGCCAAAATCGAGGCTGCTGCCTGGGTGATGGCAACTTCGGTGCGGGATTGCGCCAGCGCCTTCATCAGCCCGGAGAGGCCGCCCGCCTCCTCCAATACCTCCCGCTCCGAAGCCGTCAGGTTCAGCGCAAGCGCCCTCTGCCGCGTCAAGTCGAGGCGGTGCGCCTTGATCTTGTCGAGGTAGGACTTCGCAAGGGCGTGCGCCTCGATTTCCGCTGAGTCGCGGTCGCTGGTCTTCAGCGCCTCCACAATCACGGCGCGCCCGCCAAACTCGCTCTGGCATTCCGGCGGGACACGAAGCTTGAAATAGAAGCGCCGCCCGCCCTTGCGGGATGCGCGGGAAGTCAGATAGCTCGGCATGCGCGTGTCCTCAGGTTCAGGACCCATGCGCGCAGCTCCCCTGTGTGTCGATTTGGGTGTTAATCCGGGTCGACACACCATATCAGGCCTCGCGCATCGTGTGATGCGGGGCCTAACTAACTGATTTCCTGGTATTTTCCGAGAAGGCTACCCTGGTGCGGTCAAGAAGATTCGAACTTCCACGGGGTTTCCCCCACCAGCACCTCAAGCTGGCGCGTCTACCATTCCGCCATGACCGCAAACCGGGTAGAGGCGGGGCGTATAGCCGATGATCTCCGCCACAGCAACGCATCCCATGACGCTTTTTTCCTCCGGGCCCGACTGGGCCGCGGCTGAGGGCCTCACCGCCTATCCGGACGCCATCGCCACCATGGAAGCCCGGATCGCCGCCATCCGCGCCGGCACCGCGCCGGAACAGGTCTGGCTGGTCGAACACGCGCCCACCTATACCGGCGGCACTTCGGCCACCGGGGACGGGCTGCTGAACCCGCGCTTCCCCGCCTATCGCACCGGACGCGGCGGGCAATGGACCTATCACGGCCCCGGCCAGCGCACCGCCTATGTGATGCTCGACCTCGACCAGGCCCATGGCGGCGTGCCGAAGCGCGACATCCGCGCCTATGTGCACGGGCTGGAGGATTGGCTGATCGCCGCCCTCGACCTGCTCGGCGTGAAGGGGGAACGGCGGGATGGGCGGGTCGGCATCTGGGTCGCCGACCGCGCCCGCGGCAATGAGGCGAAGATCGCCGCCATCGGCGTGCGGGTGACGCGCTGGGTGACCTGGCATGGCGTTGCCCTCAACGTCGATCCCGACCTGGCCCATTTCGGCGGCATCATCCCCTGCGGCATCAGCGAGCACGGGGTGACCAGCCTGCACCACCAGGGCATCCCGGCGACGCTGGAAGACGCCGATGGCGCGCTGATGGCGGCCTGGCCGAAGGTGTTCGGGTAAGGCCGGCCAGCCCTACGCCCGACCGGCCATCGCCCGCTTCTGTTCCCAGATCGCCTCGGCCCGGTGGCGCAGGCCGAAATCCGGCGCCAGCGGCAGGAACTCGGCAATCAGCAGGGCATGTTCCGGCCTTCGCGGATCGACCAGCGCCGGCAGAGTCGCGCGGCCGGCGATGAAGGGGAGGGGATTCTCCGGCAGGCCGATGGCGCGGCAGGTGAAGTCGCGGGATCCCGGCACCTGGCCGCCGGCTTCGATCATCCAGGATTTCGGCAAGCCTTCCCAGCCGCCCGGGTCTTCCCGGGCGACGCGCCAGATCGTCGCTTCCACCACGATGCCGCGGCGACGCAGGCGGAAGGCCAGCCAGGCCGTCCGGATCGCGACGCGGCGCAGCCGGCAGAGGCCGAGCAGCCCGGCCAGCGGCAGCAGCCCGCAAAGCCAGGCATCGCCCCAGCGGGCGGCCGCGCTGTCCTGCTGCACCGCCTCGGGATCCCAGGGGTCGTAGCGCAGCGGCACCGGGCCGGGATGATGGGCGGTGATGAACGAGTCCCGGCGCGGCCCCATCTCGACCTCACGCCCATAGCTCGTGCAGAAGCGGTAGGACGGCGCGGCCACAGGGCCGCCTGCCGAGCCGACATCGTGCACGATGAGCTCGCCTTCGGCGCGGCCGGTCGCCCGCGCGAGGAAACGCGCCTCCTGGACCATGAAGGCGAGCATCGGCAGCGACAGCACCGCGGCCAGGGCCAAGGCGCGCGGCAGCAGCGCCTGCAGGAGCGGGACCGGCTGCGCCATCCGCTGCCCCAGCCGCGACGCCGGCCTCCGCTCCGGGGGCGGCGCGTCCGGTGCCGCCTGGACGGATGCAGCCGGGGTGGCGCCCGCGACCCAATGCACGACCCGCGCCGGCGCCGGCGCCGGCGCCGGCGGCTCCGGCAGCGGCGGCGTGGCGACCGGAACCGGGGCCTGCCGCCGCCGCTCCTCCCAGACCGCATCGGCGCGGCGGCGCAGGCCGAAGGCGGTGGTCAGCGGCAGGAATTCCGCGATCAGCAGCGCGCGTTCCGGCTTCCGCGGGTCGACCAGCACCGGCAGGGTCCGGCGTCCCGCGATGAAGGGCCCCGGATCCACCCAGAGGCGCTCGGAGCGGCAGAGGACGCCATGAGGTGTGCCCGGCACCATGCCGCCGGTCTCGATCGTCCAGGACCCCTTGGCGCCGCGCTTGATGCGCTGGATATCCGCATCCAGGACGATGCCGCGGTGGCGCAGGCGGAACGCCAGCCAGATATCCCGGAGCGCGGTGATCATGCCGCCGGCCAGCATCGCGCCGATCAGGCCGTAGAACCACGCGTCGCTCCAGCGCGCGACGGGGCTGTCGCGCTGGGCCACCTGCGGATCGGCGGGATCGTAGCGCAGCGGAACCGCATCGAACCGGTTGCCGGCGCCGGTGAACATGGAATTGCGCGGATGCTCGACACGGATGTCCCGCCCGTCCGCGGTCTGGAAATGATAGACGGGGCGGGAGCTGTTGCCGCTGCGGGGCGTGTAGTGGGTGATGATCTCCGCGACCTCACCGATGGCGCGGCCGGTCAGGCGGGCCTGCAGGCGCAGGTCGATGACCAGGTCCCAGATCAGGGGCAGCAATGCCAGGCCGGCGAAGCCGGCCACCAGCGCGACGCGCAGGCCGGGCGCGAGGGGTGGGCGCATCTGCTGGCCCAGGCGGCTCGGGATCGGCGCCTCGTCGTCATCGTCCGGATCGGCCATTGGCGGCCCGCTCCTGTCGCGGGACCGGGGTGGCTCCCCGTCAGCGCCTGGTCCTGGAGCGGAATGAACCGCAGCCGGCGGCCGGAGTCGAGGTCATGTCAGGCCGCAGCGTGACTTTCGTCCGGTCGCGCTCCGGAATGCTGGCCGCGGGCATCATCCGTGGATGATGCCCGCCACAGGATGATCAGCCGCGGCTGCGGCTGGCGGCCGGCGCCGGGCCGGCGTCGCGGAAATCGCCATCCCGCCAGCCGCGGTCGCGGCGCGGGGTCTCGGCCGGCTTCACCACCGGGCGGCGGCGGCGCTCCTCGCCGGCCGGCTGGGCGGCGGGCTGGCCCTGCGGGCGCTGGCCCTGGCCGCCGCGCTTCGGCTGCTGCCCGCGCGGCGCCTGGCCATGGCGCTGCTGCGGCCGCGGGCCACGGCGCGCCGGCTCGGCCGAAGGTTCCTCGCGCGGCGCGTTCGGGTCGCGGCGATCCTCGGACGGCACCGCCATGCGGATCAGCTTCTCGATCGCGCGCAGCTTGTCGCGGTCATCGGCGCAGCAGAGCGCGATCGCGGCGCCGGTGGCGCCGGCGCGCGCGGTGCGGCCGATGCGGTGCACATAGGTCTCCGGCACTTCCGGCAGATCGTACTGCACGACATGCGTCACGCCATCGACGTCGATGCCGCGCGCCGCGATGTCGGTCGCGACCAGCACCGGGGCGGAGCCGTTGCGGAACAGGGCCAGCGCCCGTTCGCGATTGTTCTGGCTCTTGTTGCCGTGGATCGCGTTGGAGGCGATGCCATCGGCCTCGAGCTGTTTCACCACGCGGTCGGCGCCATGCTTGGTGCGGGTGAAGACCAGGGTGCGCCCGACGCCCTCGCTGCGCAGCAGCTCGGCCAGGATCAGGCGCTTGCGGCCCTGCTCCACATGGACGACGCGCTGGGCCACCTTCTCGGCGGTGGTGGCGACCGGGGTCACCGCCACCTGCTCCGGATTGTCCAGCATCTCACCGGCGAGCTTGCCGATCTCGGCTGGCATGGTGGCGCTGAAGAACAGGGTCTGGCGCTGCTTCGGCAGCAGGCGGACCAGCTGGCGCACCGCCGGCAGGAAGCCGCGGTCCAGCATCTGGTCGGCTTCGTCGAGCACCAGCACCTTCACATGGTCGAGCCGCACGGTGCGGCTGCCGAGGTGGTCCAGCAGCCGGCCGGGCGTCGCCACCAGGACATCGACGCCGGCGCCCAGCATGCGCTGCTGCGGCCCCATCGCGACGCCGCCGAACACCAGGCCGACGGACAGGCCCATATGCCGGCCATAGGCCTTGAAGCTGTCGGCGATCTGGGAAGCGAGTTCCCGGGTCGGGGTCACCACCAGGGCGCGGCAGCCGCCGCGCGGCGGGCGGCCGCCCATCTCCGACAGGCGGTGCAGCACCGGCAGGGCGAAGCCGGCGGTCTTGCCGGTGCCGGTCTGCGCGATGCCGAGCAGGTCGCGTCCGGCGAGCGCCGGGGGAATGGCCCGCGCCTGGATCGGCGTCGGGGTCTCATAGCCTTCCTCACCGAGGGCGCGCAGCAGCGGCGCGGCCAGGCCGAGGCTTTCGAAATTGGTCACAGGTCTATTTCCACAGGCGCACGGCGCCCGTCAGAGGCGCGCGAACACGATTTCGGGGAGGAAGCCCCGCGTGTCAGGAGCGATTCCGCAAGGGTGGCCGCGCAATTCCCGGCCCGGGCACCGCGCGGACCGCCTTGGGGCGGGCATCCGGGGGCCGGTCACGCGGCCGGGGCGGCGCGTGGGCGCGCAGGATCGCGCGCTGACGCCCCCTATCTGGGCCAGCCGCGACCATGTTGCAAGCGCGAAGAAGAGACAGAGCGTCATAGCCCTCAAGCGCCGGGCGCGGCCTCTGGCCGCTTGGCTACCGCGCTGTCGGGTTGCGCTGGCGCGGCTGACGGTCGCGCGCGGGGCCGCATTCGCGGCCCCGGGGCATCGCGGCACTCGCCCCGCAGGGACGGTTGGCGGCCTATGGCCGCGGGTCTTGCCTGGTTGCGACCGTTACGTGGTAGGCAGTTTGAGGAAGCCCGGTTGGTCCGGGGGTTCCGCGAAATCCTCGATGATGCTGGTGACGCGGGCCAGTGGCGGGCCGGCGCGGCAGGCGGTCAGCAGGGTCAGGATCGAAGGCTCGTCGCCCGCCAGCAGCGCTTCGACACTGCCGTCCTTGCGGTTGCGGACCCAGCCCGAGAGGCCGAGCCGCCGTGCTTCCCGCACCAGCCAGTCGCGATAGCCGACACCCTGCACCTGGCCTTCGATCCGCAAGCGCCGCGCCGCCATCGCCCTTCCCCCGTCAGCTGCCCCCGGCCAGCGCGAGGAGCCGCGCCGCGAGGCCGACATCGGACGCCATCCGCTGGCGTCGCGCCAGGGCTTCCGCATCCTGGCCCCAGATCTTTTCCTGATACGCCTCGTCGAGGGAAGCGAGCGTCACCGCCGCCTCCGCATCGATGTGCCCGGCCGCGAGTGCGAGGCCCAGCACCAGGCTGCCGAGCGCCGGCACCGCGACCGACAGCGCGGCCAGGGCCAGCGGCGGGCAGCGCGCCAGGCCAGCGCGCAGCGCGGCGAGGGAGGATGCGGGCTGCGTCACCGGCATCAGCCCGGTGGTGGTGACCAGCGGCGCGTCATGGGTCAGGGCCGCCCAATCCAGCAGCGGCTGCCAGAGCGCCGCCTGCCGCGCCGCCAGCGCCGGCTCCGGCGCGCGGTAGCACAGCAGGTCGGTCTCGCCATAGGCGGCCAGCCCGGCAACGGTCGGCGCCGGATCGGGTGCGATGCGCGCCTGGGCGGTGCCGGCCAGGCGCGTCAGCGGCAGGTCATCGGCCGAGAATTCGCCATCCTTCGCGCCGCCGGCCGCAGCCCATTCCAAGGCCACGGCTTCGGCGAGGGCGGCATTGCCGAGCCGGAGCGTGAGCGCCTCGCCCGGCAGCCGCACCGGCCTGCCATCCAGCAGCACCACGAAGCCGCCATCGGCCTGGCGTTCGGCGATGGCGGCGTTCCAGAAGCGCTTCACCGCCGCGCCTCAGAAATCCAGGTCGGCATAGTGCTCCGGCGGCGTCATGCCGCTCACCCGGTCGGCCAGCAGCGGGCGGAAGGCCGGGCGCGACTTCACCCGCGCATACCATTCCTTGGCGGCGTCATTCAGCGACCAGTCGACATCGCCGATGAAGTCCAGCACCGAGAGCTGCGCCGCGGCGGCGAGGTCGGCCAGGCTCAGATTGGCGCCGGCCAGCCAGGGCCGGCTTTCGGCGAGCCAGCCGAGATATTCCAGGTGCGGCTTCAGGTTCTGGTAGCCGGCGCGGATCGCGGCGGCATCGGGATTGCCGCGCCCCATCAGCCGCTTCATGTGCCGTTCGTGATAGAGGTTGCGGCAGACCTCGGCGTGGAACTTGCCGTCGAACCAATAGACCAGGCGGCGGACCTCGGCGCGCTCGGCCAGCGTCCGCCCGATCAGCGGGATATCGGGGTAGGCCTCGTCCAGATATTCGCAGATGGCGGCGCTGTCGGCGATCGCCAGGCCGTTATCCTCGGTCAGCACCGGCACGGTGCCGGCCGGGTTCATCGCCAGGAATTCCTCCCGCCGTTCCCACACGCGCTCGGTGCGCAGGTCGAAGGGGATCCGCTTCTCGCCGAGGGCGAGGCGGACCTTGCGGGAATAGGGCGAGAGCGGGAGGTGGAACAGGATACGCACCCGCCGGCTTATGCCACCCGACGCGGGTGCGGAAAAGCCGCCTGACGGTAAGGATGACAGATCGCGGAAGGGTGTGTTTCAACTCCGGAATAGTCTAGTAAGAAACGGGCGGACGAGAGAGGAGAGGCGGCGATGACCCTCGCGGCATCCATGGCGGAGATCGCGGTCTACAACATGCTGCGCGATGCGCGGCATGCCGGCGTGTCACCGGCCGATACCGCTTTCGCCGCCCGGACGGATATCGGCTCCTGGGATGTCGCCTCCCTGCGGGAGGGGACCAAGCGCTTCAAGCTGCTGCTCATCATGCGCTGCCCGAAGGAAGGCGCCGCCGGCTTCCAGGGAAAGTTCACGCCGAAGCGCATGGATCACGGCTACCGCCGGGACGATCACGCGGTGGCGGTGAAGAGCGGCCTTTCCGGTATCGGCTACCATCCCGACAGCAAGGAGATCTTCCTGTCGGATTACGACCTGATGAGCGTCTGGGTCGGGCTGGGGTCCGACCACTACCAGAAGGTGCCGGCCGGCATGGTGCCCGATGGCCAACCGAACACCGTCGTCGACGTGCTGAACGCGATGTTCTTCGACCCCAAGCAGCGCGAAGGTGAATTGAAGGCGCCCTTCCAGCACGGGGCGCAGGACGACTACATCCCGCCGCCCGACAAGCGGCACCCGAACCTGAAGGTCAATGAGCGCTGCGCCGCCTTCCGGGAGGGGGAGATGAAGTACCTGCAGGGCATCGATGAGATCCGCGCCTATTACTACAAATGGGACCTGAGCCCCTTCCCCTACGACCATTCCGGCAAGTTCACCGGCGGCACCGCCGGCTAGAGCGTGATCGGTTGAGGTGGAATCACCGAAAGCCGTGAAGCACGCGATCAAACAAAGCTCTGGAGCAGGATGCGTGAGCGCTTGCGAACGCATCCTGCTCCAGACCGCGCCTGGCGCGCGGGCTTTCAGATCCGGCGCGCGCAGGCCACGAAGGCGTTGGTCACCGCGCGGGTGCCGCGCAGATCGGCGGTCCAGGGCTCGATATCGTCTTCCGGAAAGCGGACCTCCATCCGGTAGCCGGAAGCGAAGCTTTCGACGAAATTGATGAAGTTGTTGAAGGCGCCGCTATAGGACGCCTCGATCGTCGTGCCGCGGCTGGTGCCCCGGTAGTGCAGCTCCGCCACGCGGCCGTCGATCAGGATGTGCAGGCGCCCGCGCACGGAATCCGCGACGGTCCAGTTGGTCTGGCCGAGCTGCACGAAGCCGACCAGCACGCCCTGCTGGCGTTCGACCTTGATCCAGATGAAACGGCCGCGGTTATTGGCGCTGGTGCCCATGCCGCAAAGGCCGGGGCCGTTCGGGCCAGGCGGGATCTGGAAGGCTTCCCAGCCATTGGCCTGGGCCAAGGTGGTGGTGTTCTGGGCCATCGCGGCCGGCACGAATCCGGCCAGGATCAGGATGGCGAAAAGGCAGGCGCGCATCGTGGAACTCCGCTCCGGCGGGCGATCGGGGCCCGACGGAGCGAAATTACCGTGTCGTTGCGTGTGCGCAAGCTCGATCACCGCCGAGCGCGCGCAACTGTTATGTCAATTGTGGTGAGCATGGACCGCTCACCACCCCTCGCGGTCTCGGACCGGTCAAGCCACCGGTCCGCTCGCATTACTCCGCGGCGATCGCCACTTCGCTCATCGGCCGCGGCAGGTACTTGGCATAGTCCTTCGGCACGATGTGCCAGACATGCCGCCGCGCATCCGACCATTCGTTGAGCAGGCGGGCGGCGAAGCGGCTGCCCGTCTCCTCCACATGCCGACCGACCAGGTCGCGCAGCACGCCTTCCCAATGCGCGGAGGCCAGGCGCTGCCACAGCAGCGTGTCCGGGTTCACCCGCAGCTCGAAGGTGTCGTCCGGGTCGTAGATGAAGGCCATGCCGCCGGTAAAGCCGGCGCCGAAATTGTCGCCGACCCGGCCGAGGATCACCACGGTGCCGCCGGTCATGTACTCGCAGCCATTGGCGCCGCAGCCCTCGACCACCGTCTGCGCGCCGGAATTGCGCACCGCGAAGCGCTCGCCCGCCTGGCCCGCCGCGAAGAGCTCGCCCGCCGTCGCGCCGTAGAGGCAGGTATTGCCGATGATCGTGTTGTCGTTCCAGACGATCTGCGACGACGGCGCCGGCCGCACCACGATGGAAGCGCCCGAAAGGCCCTTGCCGACATAGTCGTTGGCGTCGCCGAAGACCTCAAGCTTCAGGCCGCGCACCCCGAAGGCGCCGAGCGACTGGCCGGCGCTGCCGCGCAGCCGCACCGTCAGATGGCCCGGCTGCAGCCCGTTCATCCCGAACTGCCGCACGATCTTGGAGGAGACCTTGGTGCCGATCGCGCGATGCGTGTTCCGGATGTTGTAGGCGAGTTGCATCTTCTCGCCATGCTCGAACAGCGCGCGGGCGTCGCGGATCATCTCCGCATCCAGCGTCTCCGGCACCTCGTTGCGGCCTTCCAGCGTGCAATAGGCCGCGTTGGGGCCGCCATCCGCCTTCACCAGCAGCGGATTGAGGTCGAGGTCGTCCAGGTCCTCGGACCCGCGGCTGACCTGCTGCAGCAGGTCGGTGCGGCCGATCACGTCGGTCAGCTTGCGGAAGCCGAGCGAGGCCAGCACCTCCCGCACCTCCTCCGCGACGAAGGAGAAGAGGTTGATGACCTTCTCCGGGGAGCCCGCGAATTTCTCGCGCAGCGCCTCGTCCTGGGTGCAGACGCCGACCGGGCAGGTGTTGGAATGGCACTGCCGCACCATGATGCAGCCCATCGCGACGAGCGAGGCGGTGCCGATCCCGAATTCCTCGGCGCCGAGCATGGCGGCGACCACGACGTCGCGGCCGGTCTTGATGCCGCCATCGGTGCGCAGCCGCACCCGGTGCCGCAGCCGGTTCAGCAGCAGCACCTGATGCGTCTCGGACAGCCCCATCTCCCAGGGCAGGCCGGCATATTTGATGCTGGTCTGGGGGGAGGCGCCGGTGCCGCCGGAATGGCCGGAGATCAGGATCGCATCCGCCTTGGCCTTGGCGACGCCGGCCGCGATGGTGCCGATGCCGGATCGCGCGACCAGCTTCACGCAGACAGTCGCGTCCGGGTTGATCTGCTTCAGGTCGTAGATGAGCTGCGCCAGATCCTCGATCGAATAGATGTCGTGGTGCGGCGGCGGCGAGATCAGCATCACGCCCGGCGTCGAATGGCGCAGGCGCGCGATCATCTCGGTCACCTTGAAGCCCGGAAGCTGGCCGCCTTCGCCGGGTTTGGCGCCTTGCGCGATCTTGATCTCGAGCTCGCGGCACTGGTTGAGATATTCGGCGGTGACGCCGAAGCGCCCCGAGGCGACCTGCTTGATCTGCGAATTGGGATTGTCGCCGTTCTGCTTCGGCTTGAAATGGTCGGGGTTCTCGCCGCCTTCGCCGGAGTCCGACTTCGCCCCGATCCGGTTCATCGCGATGTTGAG
>DASYDR010000355.1:0-11979 GCA_036499545.1 Roseomonas sp.
GGGCTGTCCATCATGAGAATACGGGGTGCCATACGTTTCTTCCCTCGGGTGTGGTTCCTGGCAGATTAACCACCGCCGGCATTCCGGCAAGCCGGCCTGGCGGCGAACCCCGATGACAGCCCCTCCACCTTCGCCCGGCGAAGCGGCGGGCGCACGGGGCGGCCGGTTCTAGGCGTCGAAGAAGACCGTCTCCCCCGCGCCCTGCAGCCGGATGTCGAAGCTGTAGACCGGCACGCCGTCACGCGAAGCGCGCGGCGCGATCAGCGTGCCGCGCCGGTCCGGCGCGACCAGGCGCAGCACCGGATCCTCGGCATTCGCCGCGGTCTCGTCGGCGAAATAGATCCGCGTCGCGAGGCCGGTATTGATGCCGCGGGCCACGATCCACAGGCTCGCATGCGGCGCCGCGGATCCGACGCGCCCGGGCTTGATGGTGGCGAAGCCCCAGAGCCCGGTCGTGAAGTCCGTCCCGGTGCGGCCCCAGCCCCGGAAATGCGGATCCGGCGGCGGCGCGTTGCGGCGATCGGCCGGATGCGCGAAGCGGCCGCCGGCATCGGCCTGCCAGATCTCGACCAGCGCGTCCCGCACCACCGCGCCGGCACCATCGAAGATGCGGCCTTCGATGCGGATGCGCTCACCCTTGGTATCGGGTGCCAGCATGACGCCGCCGAGATCGGCCGCGGCCATCGTGAAGCCCGCCTGGCGCGGGATCAGCCCGATATGCACAAACGGCCCGGCGGTCTGCGACGGCGTCTCCGGCAGCTTGCTCATGCCGCGCCTTCGAAGCGGGAGGCGGCACGGCCGCGCAGCACGATGTCGAAGCGCCAGGCCAGCGCTTCGAACGGCACCGAGGCCGCCATGTCGAGCCTGGCCACCAGCCGCTGCCGCGCGACGGCATCCGGCATGGTGCCGAGGATGGCGTCATGCGCGATCAGCGGATCCCCCTCGAAATAGGATTGGGTGATCAGGCGTTGGGCGAAGCCCTGGCCGAAGACCGAATAATGGATATGCGCCGGGCGCCAGTCATTCTCCCGGTTCGGGAAGGGATAGGGACCAGGGCGGATGGTGCGGAAGCGATAGCGGCCTTCCGCATCGCTGATGGCGCGGCCGCAGCCGCCGAAATTCGGGTCCAAGGCGGCGGTGAAGCTGTCATTGGCATGGCGGTAGCGGCCACCGGCATTGGCCTGCCAGATCTCCACCAGCACGCCCGGCACCGGCCGCGCATCGCCGTCCAGCACGCGGCCATGCAGGATGATGCGTTCGCCGATCGGCGCACCGCCCTGCGCATGGTTGCCGAGCAGATCGGCGTCGAGCGGCCCCAGCTCGCTCTCCCCGAAGACCGGTCCGGTGACTTCGGACAGCGTGTTGCGCAGCGACAGCAACGGCTGGCGCGGCGCGCGCAGCAGGCTGCTGCGATAGATCGGCGCCAGGGCCGGCGGATGCGCGGCCGGATCGCGCGCCGCGAAAGCGGCCTGATCGTCGCGTGCGACCTCGGCATCGTGGTGCATGGCGCTCGCTCCCGCCCTGCGCGCAGGGTCAGCCTGGCATCACCGCATGGGCCAAGCGTACATCAGGCCACCCCGCGTCCAAAGGTCGTTCACCCCGCGCGCCAGCCCGATGATGGTGTCCGGACCGATGGTGCGGTTGTAGAGTTCCCCGTAATTCCCGACCGCGCGGATCGCGTTGTAGGCCCAGGCGGGGTCGAGCTTCAGCGCCTGGCCCAGGGCCGGATCGGCCCCCAGCAGACGGCGGATTTCGGGATTCTGCGCGGTACGGCGCTGTTCCTCGGCATTGGTACTGGTGACGCCGAGTTCTTCCGCCTGGATCAGCGCCATCACGGTCCAGCGCACGGCATCGAACCATTCCTGATCGTCGCGCCGCACCACCGGGCCATAGGGTTCCTTCGAGTAGCGGCCGTCGAGGACGACGTAATCCTGCGGCCGCGTGAACTGGCTGCGGAGTGCCGCGAGCGCCGTCGAATCATTGCCGATCGCGTCGCAGCGCCCGGCCTGCAGGGCGGTACCGGCATCCGGCGTGCGCTCGATCAGCAGCGGCGTGAAACGCAGGCCGTTGGTCCGGAACAGGTCGGCGGTGATCAGCTCATTGGTGGTGCCGGGCGGCAGGCAGATGGTCATGCCATCCATTTGCCGGGGATCGGTGACGTTGGCGTCGCGCCGCACCATGAAGGCGTGGCCGTCATAGAGATAGGGTGCCGTCATCCGGAGCCCGAGCGAGGCGTCGCGGACCAGGGTGAAGGTGGTCTGGCGGATCAGCACATCCACCTCGCCGGATTGCAGCGCCGTGAAGCGTTGCACGCCGGTCAGCGGCACGAAGCGCACCCTGGCGGGATCGCCCAGCACGGCCGCCGCGATGGCGCGGCAGAGATCGGCATCCATGCCGCGCCAGACGCCCTGGCTGTCGGGCAGGGAAAAGCCGGCGATGCCGACATTGACGCCGCAGGCCAGGGTACCGCGCTGGCGGACGCCGTCGAGCGTGGCACCCGCCCATGCGGCGCCGGACATGCCGATCGCGACCAGGGCCGCGAGCATGGCTTTCTTGAACATGGTCCCCCCGGATCCAAGGCCGGCGGGCGTCATCGTCCCGTCCGGAAGCGGCGCGGCCGGGTCGCGCGACCCGGCCGCGAGATCATCAGCGCATCGGCCAGGCGTACATCAGGCCGCCACGGGTCCAGAGGTCATTGGCGCCGCGCGGCAGGCCGATCGGGGTGTCCGGGCCGATCGTGCGGTTATAGAGCTCGCCATAGTTCCCGACCGCGCGAATGGCATTGTAGGCCCAGGCGGCGTCGAGCTTCATCGTCTCGCCGAGCACCGGATCGGCGCCGAGCAGCCGGCGGATGTCCGGGTTCGTCGCGGTGCGGCGCTGTTCTTCCGCATTGGCGCTGGTGACGCCGAGTTCCTCGGCCTGGATCAGGGCGTTGATCGTCCAGCGGATCACATCGAACCATTCCTGGTCGTCGCGGCGCACCACGGGCCCGTAGGGCTCCTTGCTGATCCGCTCCGGCAGGATGACGTAGTCGCCCGGCGTGGTGAACTGGCTGCGCAGCGCGGCGAGCTGCGTCGCATCGGTGCCGATGGCATCGCAGCGCCCGGCCTGCAGCGCGGTGGCATTATCGGCCATCCGTTCCTGCAGCAGCGGCGTGAAGCGCAGGTTGTGGGCGCGGAAATAGTCGGCGGTCACCACCTCGTTCGTGGTGCCCGGCGACAGGCAGATGGTCATGCCATCCATGCCGGCGAGGTTGGTCGCGCCGGAATCGCGGCGCACCATGAAGCCGTGACCGTCATAGAGGTTCACGGTGGTCAGGCGCAGACCGAGATTGGTATCGCGCGTCATCGACAGCGTGGTCTGGCGGATCAGCACATCGATCTCACCCGACTGCAGCGCCGTGAAGCGCTGGATCGAGGTCAGCGGCACGAAGCGGACCTTGCTGGGGTCGCCGAGCACCGCGGCCGCGATCGCGCGGCAGAGATCGGTGTCCATGCCGCGCCAGATGCCCTGGCTGTCCGGCAGGGAGAAGCCGGCGACGCCGACATTCACGCCGCAGGCCAGGACGCCGCGCTGCTTGACGCCGTCGAGCGTCGCACCAGCCTGGGCGGCGGACGCCGCGCCCATCACGCCGATCGCGGCCAGCGCCGCGATCAGTGTCTTCCTCAACATGGCTTCCCCCCGGGGTTGATCGTGGGGGAGTGTCTACCGCGCCGGTGCTCCCGGGCAAGTGATGTGTGCAGGGCGAGAGCCCCTAATCAGCGCGCGAGCCCATCCCAGAATTCCTTGACGCGGGCGAAGAAGCCCTCGCTCTCGGGGCTGGAGCGGCCGGATTTCACCGCCTCCGCCTCGAACTGCTCCAGCAATTCGCGCTGCTTCGCGGTCAGGTTCTGGGGCGTCTCGACCGCGACCTGGACATACATGTCGCCACGCGCCGCCGAACGCAGGACGGAGAAGCCCTTGCCGCGCAGGCGGAACTGTTCCCCGGTGCGGGTGCCGGCCGGGATGGTCACCCGGGCGCGGCCGCCATCGACGGTCGGCACCTCGACATGGCCGCCGAGCGCCGCCTGGGTCATGCGCAACGGCACCTGCACCAGGATGGACGCGCCGTCGCGCTGGAAGATGGCGTGCGGCTTCACCGCGACATCGACATAGAGGTCGCCCGCCGGCGCGCCGCGCAGCCCGGCCTCGCCTTCGCCGGCCAGGCGGATGCGGGTGCCGTCCTCGACGCCGGGCGGGATCGTCACGGCCAGGTTGCGGTCGCGATGCACGCGGCCGGCGCCGTGGCAGATCTTGCAGGGGTTCTTGATGATGCGCCCGGTGCCGTTGCAGGTCGGGCAGGTGCGTTCGATCAGGAAGAAGCCCTGCTGCGCCCGCACCTTGCCCTGGCCGTTGCAGGTGGTGCAGGTGCTGGCCGAGGCGGTGCCGCCTTCGGCACCCGACCCCTTGCAGGCGTCACAGGCGACCGAAGAGGGAACCCGGATGGTCTTCTTGCTGCCGGCGAAGGCTTCTTCCAGCGACACCTCGACCTGGGTGCGCAGGTCGGAGCCACGGCCGGCGGCCGCGCGCTGGCGCCCACCGCCGCCGCCGAAACGGCCGAACATCTCCTCGAAGATATCCTCGAAGCCGCCGCCGAAGGGGCTGCCGCCACCGGCGCCGCCATTGCCGCCTTCGAAGGCCGCGTGGCCGAACCGGTCATAGGCGGCGCGCTTCTCGCCGTCCTTCAGCGCCTCATAGGCTTCGCCGGCTTCCTTGAACTTCGCCTCGGCCTCGGCATCACCCTGGTTGCGGTCGGGGTGATATTTCATCGCGAGCTTGCGGTAGGCCTTCTTCAGGTCCTCCTCATTCGCGTCGCGCGCGACACCGAGGACCTCGTAGTAATCCCGTTTCGCCATCGCCGGGATGATCCTCTCAAGCGGTCATCGGAGCAGATCGCCTGCGGGCGGAGGCGCCCGGAACCGTGACTCTGCCCATCGATACAAGGAACCCGCCCGGGCCAGTGCACCGGGCGGGCGTCATCACGGAACGGATCAGGACGGCTTCTTCCTGTTGGGATCGACTTCCTCGAACTCGGCGTCGACCACCTTGCCGTCCGGCTTGCCGCCGCCCGGGGCCGCGCCGGCATCCGGTGCCGCCTCGGCCGCCTGGCCGGCCTTGTAGAGCGCCTCGCCCATCTTCATCGCCGCCTGGGACAGGGTCTCGGACGCGGCCTTGATCGCGTCCAGGTCCTGGCCTTCGACCGCGGCGCGGGCGGTGGTGAGCGCGGCCTCGACTTCGGCCTTTTCCCCGGCCGGGACCTTCTCCGCATTCTCCTTCAGCGTCTTGTCGGTGGAATGCACCAGCGCATCGAGCTGGTTGCGCGCCTCCACCTGCTCGCGCCGGCGCTTGTCGGCATCGGCGTTGGCTTCGGCTTCCTTCACCATCCGCTCGATATCGGCATCCGAGAGGCCCGACTTCGCCTGGATCTTGATCTGGGTCTCCTTGCCGGTGGCCTTGTCCTTCGCCGAGACGCTGACGATGCCGTTCGCGTCGATGTCGAAGGTCACTTCCACCTGCGGCACGCCGCGCGGTGCCGGCGGGATGCCCTGCAGGTCGAAATTGCCGAGCAGCTTGTTGTCGGCCGCCATCTCCCGCTCGCCCTGGAAGACCTTGATCGTCACCGCCGTCTGGTTGTCGTCGGCGGTCGAGAAGACCTGGGATTTCTTGGTCGGGATCGTGGTGTTGCGGTCGATCAGGCGGGTGAAGACGCCGCCCAGCGTCTCGATGCCGAGCGACAGCGGCGTGACGTCGAGCAGCAGCACGTCCTTCACGTCGCCCTTCAGCACGCCGCCCTGGATGGCGGCGCCGATGGCCACGACCTCATCCGGGTTGACGTTGCGGGCCGGCTCCTTGCCGAAGAACTGCTTCACCGCCTCGATGACCTTGGGCATGCGGGTCATGCCGCCGACCAGGATCACCTCGTCGATCTCGCCGGCGGAGAGGCCGGCATCCTTCAGCGCGGCGCGGCAGGGCTCCAGCGTCCGGGCGATCAGGTCGTCGACCAGCGCTTCGAGCTTCGCGCGCGTCACCTGCAGCACCAGGTGCTTGGGGCCGGAGGCGTCGGCGGTGATGAAGGGCAGGTTGATCTCGGTCTGCTTCGAGGAGGACAGCTCGATCTTCGCCTTCTCGGCGGCTTCCTTCAGCCGCTGCAGCGCCAGCTTGTCGCCGCGCAGGTCGATGCCGTTCTCGCGCTTGAACTCGTCCGCCAGGTAGTCGATCACCCGCTGGTCGAAATCCTCGCCGCCCAGGAAGGTGTCGCCATTGGTCGACTTCACCTCGAAGACGCCGTCGCCGATCTCGAGCACGGAGATGTCGAAGGTGCCGCCGCCGAGGTCGTAGACCACGATCGTGCCGGTGTTCTTCTTGTCCATGCCGTAGGCGAGGGCCGCCGCCGTCGGCTCATTGATGATGCGCAGCACCTCGAGGCCGGCGATGGCGCCGGCTTCCTTGGTCGCCTGGCGCTGGGCGTCGTTGAAGTAGGCCGGGACGGTGATGACCGCCTGGGTCACCTTCTCGCCGAGATAGGCCTCGGCGGTTTCCTTCATCTTGGTGAGGATATTGGCGCTGATCTGCTGCGGCGCGTATTTCTGCCCCTCCACCTCGACCCAGGCGTCGCCATTGTCGGCGCGCGCGATCTGGTAGGGGACCAGGCCGATATCCTTCTTGACCATCGGGTCTTCGAAGCGGCGGCCGATCAGGCGCTTCACGGCATAGAGGGTGTTGGTCGGGTTGGTGACCGCCTGGCGCTTGGCCGACTGGCCGACCAGCCGTTCGCCGTTCTTGGCGAAGGCGACCATGGACGGGGTGGTGCGGGCGCCTTCCGCGTTCTCGATGACGCGGACGTCCTTGTCTTCCAGGACGGCGACGCAGGAATTGGTGGTGCCGAGGTCGATGCCGATGACCTTGCTCATCCGGGGTACTCTCCTTTGGCTGACGGGCGCGGCCCAGCTTGCGGCACCGCTCCCGCCCCCTTCACTGCGGATGGGGTGATTTCCGATGCGTCGCATGTATTCAGCGGCGGCGCGGAGGACAAGTCCCCGTGTGACATCGGGGGTTACGTCGGCCTTCCCCTGTTGCGCCGGCGCCCGGACGGGGCCACATACGGGCCGAACCGGACCGGGGCGGTGCGGTATGGACCTCGCCCCGTCCGGGCACCCGGTGATCGGGGGCCGCAGGGCCCGGCGGTCTGAATCGGGCGCGTCATCGACAGGGCCCCTTGGAAGCACGCATGTTCATCGAGACGGAAGCCACCCCGAACCCCGCCACGCTGAAGTTCCTGCCCGGCCGCGACGTGATGGGCGACCGCGGCACCGCCGATTTCACCGCCGCCGAGGAGGCCGCGGCCCGCAGCCCGCTGGCCGCCCGGGTCTTCGCCGCCGGCGACGTGGCCCGGGTCTTCCTGGGCGCCGATTTCGTGACTGTCACCAAGACCGACGAGACCGATTGGCAGCTGCTGCGCCCGCGCGTGCTCGGCGCCATCGTAGAGCATTTCACCGCCGGCCTGCCGGTGCTGGAAGGCGCCGAGGCCGATGACGAGGCCGAGGATGTCGACCCGGCGGATGCCGAGATCGCGCTGCAGATCAAGGAGCTGCTGGACACCCGGGTGCGCCCGGCGGTGGCCGGCGATGGCGGCGACATCGTGTTCCGCGGCTTCCGCGACGGGGTGGTCCGGCTGCGCATGCAGGGCGCCTGCTCCGGCTGCCCTTCCTCCCGCGCCACCTTGAAGCATGGCGTCGAGAACATGCTCCGCCACTACATCCCGGAGGTCGTGGCGGTGGAGCAGGTGGAGGCCTGACCCTTCAACCCGCCTTCCGCGCCGCCGCGTTCCGTTTCCGGGTAGCCGCGGCCTTGCGGGCGGAGGCGGAGCGTTCGGCCGCGCTTCGGCCAGCCGCCGCCTGGCCGCCCAGGCGGCCGCCCTTGCGGGCCGAAGCCGTGCTGTCCGGCTTGCCCCGGCCGGAGCCGCTGCGGTTGCCGCCGCCATCCTCCTTGTTGACCGTCGCCCAGGCGCGGCGCTCGGCCTCTTTCTCCGGCACGCCGCGGGCCTCGTAGCCCTCGGCGATATGGTCCGCCTTGCGATCCTGCTTCGCCGTGTATTTCGCCTTGTCGCCACGCGGCATGGTCCTGCCTCCCGCTGCCTCATCCCTCTGTCGGGCTGAACACGCGGCCGGGGGCGAAAGTTCCGCGACCATCATTGCCATCCGTGATGGCGGCAATCAGCGTCCCCGGCGTTTGCGGCGGGGCTGGAATGGTCTCATATGCGGCGCAGCAATTCGCCCCATGCGGAGACCGCACCCGATGACCGACCACGCCACCCTCGCCGACGGCGCCCTCGACCAGATCTTCCGGGTCGCCCGCACCCAGAACAAGTGGCAGGACCGCCCGGTGCCGGACAGCAAGCTCGAGGAGCTCTACGAGCTGCTGAAGTGGGGCCCGACCTCGGCCAATTCCTCCCCGGCGCGCTTCGTCTTCGTGCGCACCGCCGAAGGCAAGGCGAAGCTGAAGCAGGCGCTGTCCGCCGGCAATATCGAGAAGACGATGACCGCGCCGGTCACCGCCATCATCGCCCATGACCCGAAATTCTACGATCACCTGCCCCGCCTGTTCCCGCATGCCGATGCGAAGTCCTGGTTCGTGAGCAGCGAGGCGCTGGCCGAGACCACCGCCTTCCGCAACGGCACCCTGCAGGGCGCCTATCTGATGGTGGCCGCGCGCTCCATCGGCCTCGATGTCGGCGCCATGAGCGGCTTCGATACCGCCAAGGTCGACGAGCTGTTCATGGCCGAGACCGGCTGGAAGTCGAATTTCCTGGTCAATATCGGCTATGGCGACCCCGCCGGCGTGATGGAGCGCCTGCCGCGCCTCGCCTTCGACGAGGTCGCGAAGCTGGTCTGACACCAGCGGCCCTTGCAGCTTCGAGCGTCCGATCCAGACCTCCGGGCCATCCGGCCCCCGGTCATCGGACGTTCAGGCGCCAAGCGTTGTGCATTCGGGCGACCTGGCTTCGCCGCATGCGCGGCGAAGCCAATCCAGGCGCCCGGCGCGCGTCGAATACGCGTGCCGCTATCGTAATCTATCCCCCGGCACCACCCAGGCGGTGGCGCCGAGGAAGGCCAGCGCGGCGCAGAGCCCGGCCACCACCTCGTCCGGGACATGCTGGCCGAGGCTGATCCGCGCCAGGCACGCCAGGCCGCCCAGCAGCCAGCCCAGGAAAGGCATGAAGGCGCCGCCCCGCGGCAGCGCCAGCAGCCGCGCCCAGAGCAGCCCGGCGAACAGCGCATTGGCCGAAGGGAAGCCGGTTTCCAGCAGTTGCGCAGTCAGGTCCGGCGCCGCCGGCCCCGGCAGGATGAACGGGATCTTCAGCAGCGCCGTCACCGCCGCCGCCAGGCCCAGGGTCAGCAGCACGCCGATCCCGGCCCCCAGCCCTTCCCGCGCCGTGGCGCCAAGAAACAGCAGCAGCGCCAGCACCGCCAGCACGGTGGGCGAGCCGAGGGCCGCGATATCGCGCAGCGCATCCGGCGCCCAGTCCGGCGTCAGCGCCACCTGCCGCGCGATCTCCGCGACCAGCCACTTGTTCCAGCCGATCGCGTCGCCGCCGCGCCGGACCGCCAGGATCAGCAGGAAACCACCCACGCCCAGCAGCATCACCAGCACCGCGCCCCAGCGTGTCCGCTGCGGTGGGCGTGGCGGTTCGCCCTTGCGGCTGACCGGCGGCACGCTGCGCGACGGCGGCGATGGCCGTCTGATCGTGCTGCTCATGCCGCCGCCCCCAGGGTGCGGCGCAGCGCGTCGCGCCAGCCCGCCTGTCGGCGATCCGCCTCCGCCCGCCCCATCACCGGCAGGAAGCGGCGATCCAGCCGCCAATGCGCCGCCGCGTCGCCGGGCGGCGCGGTGATGCCCGCGCCCAGGCCCGCCAGCCAGGCGGCACCGAGCGCCGTCGTTTCCATCACCGCCGGCCGATCGACCGGGGCGCCCAATAGATCCGCCAGGAACTGCATGGTCCAGTCGCTGGCGACCATGCCGCCATCGACGCGCAGCACCCGGTCCCGTGCCGCCCCGGCGCCTGCCGCCGCCATATCCGCCTCCATCGCCTCGATCAGGTCGCGTGTCTGGAAGGCGACGCTCTCCAGCGCCGCCCGCACGATCTCCGCCCGGCCGGTGCCGCGCGTCAGGCCGAAGATAGCCGCCCGCGCCGCCGCATCCCAATGCGGCGCGCCGAGGCCGGTGAAGGCCGGCACCAGATGCACCTGCTGCGCCGGATCCGCCGCCCGCGCCAGCCCATCCGCTTCCGCCGCATGCGCGATGATGCCGAGCCCGTCGCGCAGCCATTGCAGCGCGGCGCCGGCGGTGAAGATCGCCCCTTCCAGCGCATAGGTCCGGCGGCCGTCGAGCTGCCAGGCGATCGTCGTCAGCAGCCGGTTGCGGGACGCGACCGCGACGTCGCCGGTGTTCACCAGCGCGAAGCAGCCGGTGCCATAGGTGGATTTCACCATGCCCGGCGCGAAGCAGGCCTGGCCCATCATCGCCGCCTGCTGGTCGCCCGCCATGCCGCGCACCGGAATGGCCGCCCCCAGCAGCCCCGGATCGGTCGTGCCGAACCCGGCCGCATTGTCCCGCACCTCCGGCAGCAATGCAGCCGGGATGCCGAACAGCCGCAGCAGGTCGTCATCCCATTGCCCGCGATGGATGTCGAACAGCAGGGTGCGCGCGGCATTGGTCGCATCCGTCGCATGCACCCGCCCAGCCGTCAGGCGGAACAGCAGGAAGCTGTCGACGGTGCCGAAGCAGAGCGCGCCGCGTTCCGCCGCGGCGCGCGCGCCGGGGATCGCATCCAGCATCCAGGCGAGCTTGGTCGCCGAGAAATAGGGATCCGGCAGCAGCCCGGTACGGGCCGCGATCAGGGCGCCCGCACCTTCCGCCGCCAGCCGCGCGCAACGATCCGCGGTGCGCCGGTCCTGCCAGACGATCGCCCGGTGCAGCGCCCGCCCGGTCGCTCGGTCCCAGAGCAGCGTCGTCTCCCGCTGGTTGGTGATGCCGATGCCGGCAACCTGCGCCGGATCCACGCCCGCCAGCACCTGGCGCAAGGTGGCGAGGGTGCCGGCCCAGATATCCTCCGGCTCGTGCTCCACCCAGCCCGGGCTCGGGAAATGCTGCGGCAATTCCTGCTGTGCCACCGCGCGCGCCGCCAGCCCCGCATCGAACAGGATGCAGCGGGTCGAGGTCGTTCCCTGGTCGATCGCGACCAGCCGCGGATCAGTCATGCCCTGGCGTCCTTTTCCTGGCCCGAGGATACTCCGCGGCAGGAGGACCCGGAAATGACACGGCAGTTGTTCGAACTCTGCGGCGCGGATCCCAAGCGGCTGTTCAGCCCCTATTGCTGGCGCACGCGCATGGCGCTGGCCCATAAGGGGCTGGCGCATGAGACGCTGCCCTGGCGCTTCACGGAGAAGCAGCGCATCGCCTTCGCGGGCTCCGACAAGGTGCCGGTACTGGTCGATGGCGACCGCGTGGTCGCCGACAGCTGGGCCATCGCGGAATACCTGGAAGACGCCTACCCGGATGCCCCTTCCCTGTTCGACGGTGCCGGCGGCCGGGCGCTCTGCCGGTTCCTGGGCCACTGGACCGACAGCGTGGTGCAGGCCGGCATCGTCGGCTTCGTCGTCGCCGACATCGCCGGCCATCTCGGGCCGGAGGATCATGCCTATTTCGTCGCGTCCCGCGAGAAGCGCTTCGGCAAGCCGCTGATCGAAGTAGTGGCCGGGCGCGAGGAACGGGTCGCCGAGTTCCGCCGCACCCTCTATCCGCTGCGCACCACCTTGAAGGAGCGCCCCTTCCTCGGTGGCCAATCGCCGAACTACGCCGACTACACGGTGTTCGGCGCCTTCCAATGGGCCCGCTGCGTCAGCGATTTCCCGGTGCTGGAGCCGGGTGACAGCGTGCATG
>DASYDR010000356.1:0-2472 GCA_036499545.1 Roseomonas sp.
GGTGAAGCCGATGCCCGCCGCCGCCCAGCCCGAATAGCTGTTCAGCATCGAGACGACGACCGGCATGTCGGCGCCGCCGATCGGGATGATCAGCAGGAAGCCCAGCGCGAAGGCCAGCAGCGCGATCAACCAGAACAGCGCGGCATGCCCGGTCGCGACGAAGGCGATGATCAGCACGAGCAGCAGGATGCCGAGCGCCAGGTTCAGCCAGTGCTGGCCCTTGAACAGGATCGGCGCGCCGGACATTCGCCCATCGAGCTTGGCGAAGGCGATCACCGAGCCCGAGAAGGTGACGGCACCGATCGCGAGGCCGAGCGACATCTCGACCAGCGACTGGCCATGGATGTTGCCGTAGGTGCCGATGCCGATGCTCTCGGGCGCGTAGAAGGCGGCCGCGGCCACGAAGACCGCCGCCATGCCGACCAGCGAGTGGAAGGCGGCGACGAGCTGCGGCAGCGCCGTCATCTGGATGCGGCTGGCGACGAAGACGCCGATGGAGCCGCCGATGGCGAGCCCGACCAGCACCAGCGCGATGCCGCCGCCGCCCATGCCCGGATGCAGCAGGGTCGCGAGGATCGCGATCGCCATGCCGACCATGCCGAACAGATTGCCGCGGCGGGAGGTCTCGGGATGGCTCAGCCCGCGCAGCGCGAGGATGAACAGGACCGAGGCGACGAGGTAGGCGAGCGTCGAAAGCGTGGTTGCCATGGCGCGTCAGCCCTTCTTCCGGAACATCGCGAGCATGCGCCGCGTGACGGTGAAGCCGCCGAAGATGTTCACCGAGGCGAGGGTCACCGCCAGGAAGCCGAAGATCTTGGCGGCGATACCGTCCGACAGGCCGGTCGCCATGATGGCGCCGACCACGATGACGGAGGAGATGGCGTTGGTGACGCCCATCAGCGGCGAATGCAGCGCCGGCGTCACGTTCCAGACCACGTAGTAGCCGACGAAGCAGGCCATCAGGAAAATGGTCAGCAGATAGAGGAAGGGCTCGGCATGGGCGGCGATGGGCGCCACGGCGTCGGCCGCGCGGCGCGCCGCCTCGGCGAGGCCCAGCGCGTGGTTGGCCGTCGCCGTCGCCTGGTTGGCGAGGTCAGTCGCGTTCATGGTGTTTGCCCCCTCAGGCCGCCGCGGCGGGCGCGAATTGCGGATGCACGACGGCGCCGGCGCGGGTCAGCGCGGTGCCCTTCACGATGTCGTCCTCGGGCGAAAGCTTCGGCGCCTTCGCGTCCTTGTCCCAGAAGGTGGTCAGGAAGGTCAGCAGGTTGCGCGCATAGAGCGCGGAAGCCGCCGCCGGGATGCGCCCCGGCCAGTTGCGGTAGCCGAGGATGGTCACGCCATTGGCGGTGACCACCGCGTCGCCCGGCACCGTCGCCGCGACATTGCCGCCGGCGTCGGCCGCGATGTCGACGATGATGCTGCCCGGCTTCATCGAGGCGACCATCTCCGCCGTCACCAGGGTCGGCGCGCGGCGGCCCTGCACCAGCGCCGTGGTGACGACGACATCCTGCTTGGCGATATGCGCCGCGACCACCTCGGCCTGCCTGGCGTAGAAATTGGCGGAAAGCTGCTTCGCATAGCCGCCGGCGGTCTGGGCGGCCTTGCTCTCCTCATCCTCGTAGCCGACGAAGCTGGCGCCGAGGGACTTGATCTCCTCCTTGGCGGCCGGCCGCACATCGGTCGCGCTGACCCGGCCGCCGAGGCGGCGCGCGGTCGCGATCGCCTGCAGCCCGGCGACGCCGGCGCCCATGATGAAGACATTGGCGGCCGGAATGGTGCCGGCCGCGGTCATCAGCATCGGGAAGCCGCGGTCGAAGCTCGCCGCCGCCTCCACCACCGCGCGATAGCCGGCGAGATTGGCCTGGGAGGACAGGATGTCCATCGATTGCGCGCGGGTGATGCGCGGCAGCAGCTCCATCGCATGCGCCTCGATGCCGGCGCCGGCATAGGCCGCGGCGGCGGCGGCATCGGCGGCCAGCGTGCCGATCAGGATGGCGCCGCGCGGGATCAGCGACAGCTCGTCGACATCCCCTTCCCCGGCGCCGAGCGGTGCCCGCACCTTCAGCACGATGCCGGCGCCCGTGAGCGCGGCCGCGGCATCGGCCGCGATCTCCGCCCCCGCCTCGGCATAGGCGGCATCGACGAAGCCGGAGCGGAGGCCGGCACCAGCCTCCACCGTCACCGTGGTCCCGAGGCCGATCAGCTTCTTCACCGTCTCCGGCGTCGCGGCGACGCGGGTTTCGCCCGCCCGCCGCTCCTTGAGCACCGCAACCCGCATGCGACATCACTCCCTGACTCAGGGCCTTGTTACGCAAAGCCGGCCTCGCACCAAGCACATGGCCAGCGCGGCGGCAAGCGCGGAGGCGTGATCGGCCGGCCCGGGCTGCGCGCGGCGATGCGCGGGCCGCATGCACGGCCCCGGACCGGTCCAGGCCGGCCCGCCGGCAGGGCTCAGGCCAGCGCCGCGATCAG
>DASYDR010000357.1:0-8722 GCA_036499545.1 Roseomonas sp.
CGCGGTGCAGATCACGGCCGGGGTCACCGGCAGCCGGTCGATCAACGCCGCTTCCGCGCTCCGCACCACACCCGGCGCCGATGAGGCCGCCTTCGTGAAGGTCGTGCAGGATGCCAGCCTCTATACCGGCATCAGCGGCACTACCCGGCCCACCGTCACCGCCATCGGCCAGGCGGATGATCCGGGCGTCCCGCTCGATGCGCTGGGCAACAGCATCGGTGCCTTCCGGATGACCGGCGGTGCCGCGCCGGCGGCGGGGCAGAGCTATAGCCTGGCGGACCTGGCCACGCTCTATGCCGGGGCGATCGGCGGCAGCCGCACCACCGCGCCCGGCGGTGCCAATCCGACGCTGACCGCACTCGCCATGCTGCTCGACAGCGACGCGATCGGCATGCACCAGTCGGCCGGCGACCTGCGCGCCCGGCAGAGCGTCGCCCTGCAGGCCTATGGCAAGACCAGCTGAGCGCGGGGCGCGACGGGCGGCTTCGAACAACCTCTTAAGCCTTTGCTGAGGGCACCCTGACAAGGTGTCCATAGATGCAGCCCACCGATATCCGATTGCTCGAGCGCAGCGCGACCGAAGCGCCGCCGCCGCGCTGCGCCGATCGCGGCGTCTGCGCGGGATTCACGACACCAGCCCTGTTCGGCGCACGCCTGCGCAACACCGGCAAGGGCGTGGTGGAGGTGGTGCTGCCCAACCCGTCCGGGCGGCCAGGCTGGCTGGTCGTGCCCTGGGCGGTGGCGATCGACGCCTTCTCACCCACGATCGCCGACCGGATGCTGGTCCAGGAACTCGGCACCGGCAGCCTGCTGCCCGACATGCTGACCACCGCCACCTTGCGGGTCGCGGCCAGCGGCCTCGCCGGCCGCGCCGCGCTCCGTGGCGCGGAGGGTTATGCGGCCGGTATCCGGGGCTTCGAGGCCGAGACCGTGGCGCGGCTCGAACAGCGGCTGCCCGGCGCCGGCCTGCTGCTGCCGCTGTTCCGCGATTGCGGCCTGGGCGGTGAGGATGCGCCGCTCGCGCGCCGGGCCGGGCGCGTCCTGGAATTCGCGCAGATGCTGACGGATTGGCGGGAGACTTGCCCCTTCGACACGGATCGTGCCCGCGCCGCCGCCCTCGCCGCCCAAGCCGCCACGGTGGCCGAGGCCGCCAGCGCGCTGATCGCCGCGATGCGGTCCCTCGCGGCCGATATCCCGGCCATCCTCGCGCATTGGCCATCGCATGGCCCGGTGCTGCTCGCCTTCGCGCAGCGCGCGCAATGGATCCTGAATGGCTGGGACCTGATCGCCTGCCTCTGGCGTGCCGCCGCCGGCGAAGCACAGCTCCAGGCGCTGCGCCGTGCCCAGGCGCTGGCGCCGCCCGCCGCGACGGAGACCCTGGCCTGGCCCGGATGCGCGGCGCTCGGCGCCATCGCCGCGCCGCGTCCGCTGCCGCCGGCGCCGCACGCCATCGACACGCCGCTCTGCGAGGCCGCGCTCTGCGCCTGGCTGCACACATGAACCCGCTGCCGAAATCCCTGCGCGACCTGGGGCTTGCCGCGCGGCAGGCCAGCGACCGGCAATTGATGGAACTGGTCGGCATGGTCGACCGCCTGCCGGCGCGCGGCGCCGCGGATGCCGTGCTGCAACCGGTGCGGGCCCGGCTGAAACACCTGCGGCCGGAGCGGCCGCTCACCCTGGCGCGGCTGCTGTTCCTGCCGCTCGACGCGGTGCTGGTCGGCGCCCAGGACTGGCGGCCGGGGCAGCGCCAGATACCGCGCACGGCCATCGCGCCGCTGATACCGGCGCTGCGCGCGGCCGAGCCCCTGGCCTTCCAGGCCGCCGAGGCGGCGCTGGCCGGCCGCAGCCTGCGCGACGGCCAGCTGATCAGTGAGCTCGGCGCCACGCTATGGGCCGCCGGCGCGCGCGGCTTTCCGGCGCAGCCGCCGGCGGGGTGGGGCGAGGCGGGGCTGCCTGCCACCGCCTTCCCGCCGATCGCCGGGATCTGCCGGCAGCTCTGGCAGCATGGATCGGCGATCTGGACGCTGCGCCTCGCCGGCGGCGAAGGCCCGCCGGAGCGGGCGCTGCGCCTGGCCTTCCACACGGTGGTCCCGGACGGGCCGGCGGTGGTCGGCCTCGTGCTGTCCGCGCTGCTGCCGCATGTGACGCAACCGGCCCAGATGGCCGCCACCGTCGGCGGCCTGCACAGCAGCCTGTCCGGCATCGCGGAGCAGGTGCTGGACAGCTACCTGGTGGGGATCAAGCCGGATCTGGACCGCCCGGACCTGGCGGCCGTGGCGGAGGCCGCCGGGCGTTTCGTGCAGGTGCTGGAGGATCTGGATCGCGCCACCAGCCGCGACCGGCCGAAGCGCGCGCAACTGCTGCACAGCCTGCGGCAGGCGGCGGCCGATGCCTGCGCCGGGCGGCTGGCGGCGCATGTCGACGCACGGCTGATGCAGCCGCTGCGGCGCCTCGTCGCCGCGCCCCGCGTTTCCGACACCGAGGTGGAGCAGCTGGAAAGCACGGCCATCGCGCTGCAGAGCATCGTGCAGTCCGGCCGCGGGCTGCGCCCGGGCGGCGGCTTCGACCAGGCGCTGGCGCCGGCGATCGCGCTGCTGGAGGGCATCCTGCCCAGCCTGCCCGCGACACCGGCGCGCTACGCGGCCGCGGATGGCCTGCGCCTGCTGGAGATCCTGGCCGGTTCCGCCATGGCGGCACGCAACCCGCGATAGCCGGCGGCGCGGGATCCGCCCTATTGCGCCTCCGCGCCCTGGGCGATCATCGCATCCCGCATCGGATCCGGGATCGCCGCCTTCACCGGGCCCTGGGTCACCACGATGATGCCGCGCGCCGAGCACACCAGCCCGTCCGCGCGCCACATCGCGTAGTCATGCACGAAGCTGGACCGGCGCACGGAGGCTGTGCGGCAGGTCAGCAGCACCTCGTCCCCGAAGCCGGCCGGCTTCAGGTAGCGCACTTCCAGCGTGCCCACGACAGGGCCGATCGCCCCCGGCCCGAAGCCGCCGCCGAGCCCTTCCCAGAAGGCGACGCGCAGATCCTCGAACAGGGTCAGGTAGGCGGTGTGGTTCACATGCGCGTAGAGGTCGCATTCCGCCCAGCGGATGCGATGGCGCCGCGCCATCGGCCAGTTGCCGTCCACCTTGAAGGCGGCGCGCGTCGCTTCGTCCATCGACATCTCTCCCCGGGAGCTTCGCGCCATGATGCGCCGGCCCGCCGGATGCGGAAACCCTTCCAACCGGGACGCCAAACAGGGCAGGCTCGCCGCAAAAGGGAGGGACAACGCCATGATCACACGCCGCAACCTCGGCGCCGCGACGCTTGCCGGGCTGGCCGCGCCGCCTGTCGCCCGCGCCCAGTCCGCCTGGCCGCATGACCGGCCGGTCGAGGTGACCGTGCCGTTCCCGGCCGGCGGCGGCGTCGACGTGATGACCCGCCTGATCATGCCGCTGGTGGCGCAACGCATCCCCGGCATGCGGCCGGTGGTAATCAACCGCACGGGCGCGGCCGGGCAGCTGGGACTGGAATACGTCTTCAACGCGGCGCCGGACGGCTACGCGATCGGCGCCACCACCCTGCCGGCGCAGAATTCCATCGCGCTGGAACGGCCGGTGCGCTACCGGCCGATGGACTTCACCTTCCTGGCCAATATCGTCGAGGACGGGAACTGCTTCTACGTCCGCGCCGAGAGCCCGATCCGGAGCGTGCAGCAGCTAATCGACATGGCCCGCGCGCGCCCCGGCGAGCTCACGTTCGGCACCACCGGCATCGGTTCCGACGACCATATCTTCATGGTGGGCTTCGAGGCCGCGACCGGCATTCCGCCGATGGTGCATATCCCCTTCGCCGGTGCCGCGCCGCTGATCCCGCAATTGCTCGGCGGCCATATGGACCTCGCGGCGATCAATGTCGGCGATGCGCTGCAGATGAAGCGCGAGGGGCGGCTGCGCATCCTGGCGCAGGCCAACCGCACGCGCTGGGCGGAGGCCGCGGATGTGCCGACCTTCCGCGAGCTCGGCTTCGATGTGGTCTATGGCGCGTCCCGCGGCATCATCGCGCCGCCGCGGCTGCCGCCCGAGATCGCGGAACGGCTGGTGGGCGCCTTCCGCGACGCCCTGGCGGACCCGGCCTTCATCGCGGAAGCACAGCGCCAGCTGATGCCGCTGCGCACCGCGGTCGGGCGCGAATACGCCGCCATGGCGCTGGAAATCGACGAACGCGTTCAAGGCCTCTGGCGCGCCAAACCCTGGCGCACGACCTGATCTGGCGGTGCTTTTCCGCCCCTGGCAGGCCGGCCTCCTCGCCGATGCAACCAGCATCGGCTGCGTCGCCCGCCGCACCAGGGACGAAAAATCCCTCGCCAGATCCCACCCCGCGTGGCCGGAGGCCGCGCCGGCACCTGAGCGTCCGATGATCGGAGGGCCGCATGGCCCGGAGATCTGAATCGGACGCTCGAACTTACAAGGCCCGCAATACTACAATCCCGCGCCTTCCAGGCGCAGGATGGCGCGGGCGACCGCTTGGGCGCGCGGCACGATGGTGTCGAGCTCGAGGTATTCTTCCGGGCTGTGCGCCTTGCCGCCGGCCGGGCCGACCGCGCAGATGGTCGGCGCACCCATGGCGGCGGTGAAGCCGCTATCGGCACAGCCGCCGGCGAATTCGCCGGTGACGGTCAGGCCCGATGCCGCGGCCGCGCCCTTGTAGAGCTCGAACACCCGCTCGCCCGCCGGCGTCTGGTTCAGCGGCAGGAATTCGCCCTTGATGGTCAGCGTCGCGCGCGTGCCGGGCACATTGGCGCGGCCGACGATGTCATGGATCTTGCCCATGATCTCGTCGCGATCAGCCGGCTCGATATAGCGCAGGTCGATCTGGAACTGGGTGGACGGCGCCACGGTGTTCACGCTCTGCCCGCCGGAGATCAGGCCGACATTCAGCGTGATGCCGCGCTTCAGGTCGGTCAGCGCGTGGATGGCGATGATCTTGTGCGCCGCCTCCCCGATCGCGCTGATGCCGGCTTCGAAATTGCCGCCCGAATGCGCGGCCTTGCCTTCGATGTCGACGATGCTGAAGACGCCGCCCTTGCGGCCGGTGACCACCGCGCCGGTCGGACGCCCGGGCTCGGAATTGAACACGACGCGGGCCGATTTCGCCTCGGCCTCGATCACCGGGCGGCCTTCGGGGCTGCCGATTTCCTCATCGCCGGTGAACAGGCCGACCAGCGGCCCGGGCGCGCCGCCGAATTTCTTGAAGGCGGCCAGCACGAACATGTTCATCACGATGCCGGCCTTCATGTCGGCGACGCCGGGGCCATAGGCGATGTTGCCCTCGATGCGGAAGGGCCGGCGCGTCGGCTCGCCCTTCGGGAAGACGGTGTCGCGATGCCCCATCAGGACGATGTTCTTCTGGCGATTGCCGGAGGCGATCTCGCCGCCTTCGACCGTGGCGCGCAGGCAGTCGCCATGCTTCTGCTGCGGCAGCACCTCCACCGGGATGCCGTTCGCCGCCATGAAGCGCTTCACCTGGTCGCCGGTCTGGTCGACGCCCGCCTTGTCGTAGCTGCCGCCATCGGTGTTCACCATCTCGGCGATGGCATCGATCATGGCGCCGCGCTGCTCGGCGAGCCAGGCGGTGATGGCGGCTTCGGTGCTCACGGCGATCTGTCGCTCCGGTGGTGAAGGATGCCGGATTGGACCCCCTGCCCGGCGCGTGCGCAAGGGGGCGCCGGGGCTATGACGCCGGCCGCGCCGCCTCGCCCTCGATCGGGCGCACGATATCGCCGCTGCGGATCGCGTCGGACGGGCTGTCGACCACATGGTCGCCCTGCCCGAGGCCGGAGGCGATGTCGAGTTCGGCCCCAAGATCGCGGGCGATGCGCACCTGGGTGATCGTGACCTTGCCCTGCCCGTCCACCACCGCGACGGAGGTGCCGTTGGCGCGGAAGATCAGCGCGCTGGCGGGGATCCGTACCTGCGCCGCGCCGGCTTCGGGCGGCAGTTCCAGCCGCACCTGCGCATAGCTGCCCGGCCGCAGCGCGCCATCGGCGTTGTCGACCGTCAGCTGCACCAGCATCGATCCGGACTGTGCGTCCACCGCCCCGGCACTGCGGGTCAGCTCGGCCGCGAAGCTGCGGTCGGGATATTCCGGCACGGTGAAATGGGCCTGCACGCCAGTGCCGATCGCGGCGGTGAAGGCCTGCGGCACCCGGATGTAGAGGCGCAGCCGGCTCATATCCGTGACGGTGAAGAGCGGCGGCGAGCGCGTATCGCCGGAGACGACCAGGCCGCCGACATCAATGCCGCGGCTGGTGATGACGCCGTCGAAGGGCGCGGTCACCTGGTTGAAGCCGGTCAGCGCGCGCAGCCGGTTCACATTCGCCTCGGCCTCGTTCAACTGCGAGGTGCGGGCGGCGAGGTCGCCGCGGCGCTCATCGGTCGCCTGCTGCGAAACGACATTGCGCCCGATGAGTTCGTTCCAGCGCTGGGCGGTGCGGGCCGACAGGTCGCGCTGCGCGCGCGCGGTGGCCAGCTGGGCCTCCGCCTGGGCCAATTGCTGATCCACTTCCGGGGCTTCGATGACGGCGAGCAGCTGGCTCGCGCTGACCCGGTCGCCGATATCGACCAGGCGGCGGCCGACGAAGCCATTGGTGCGCGCGAAGACCGGCGCCTCCGCCCAGGCCTGCAGGCGGCCGGGCAGCATCAGCGGCCGCGCCGCGACCGCGCGCGGGCGGATGACCTTGACGCCCGGGATCGCCGCCGCGGCCGTGACTTCGCGCAGCTTCTCCTCCGCGGCGCGGCGCGCGGCCACTGTCGCCGCGCCGGCGCCCAGCAGCACCAGCAGGCCGAGGACAAGATAGAGACCCACCCGGCGCGGATTGGCGACGCGCTCCTCGACCGGGTGCGCGGGCGTTTCCAGCGGCGGCGCCTCGGGCGGCGGCACTGTGATGGGGGCTTCAGGCATGGACGGGTGCTCCCGGTCGGGCGTCGCGGGCAGCGCGTTGACGGCCGTGGATCATGGCGAAGACGGTGGGCACGAAGATCAGCGAGGCGCAGGTGGCGACGATCAGGCCACCGATCACCGCGCGGCCCAGCGGCGCGTTCTGCTCACCGCCCTCGCCCAGGCCGAAGGCCATCGGCGCCATGCCGATGATCATCGCGAGCGCCGTCATCAGCACCGGCCGGAACCGCGTCAGCCCGGCCTCGATGGCGGCGAGCCGTGCATCGCCCAGCGCCGCCAGCCGCTCCCGCGCGAAGCTGACCACGAGGATGGAGTTCGCCGTGGCGACACCCATGCACATGATCGCGCCGGTCAGCGCGGGAACGGAGAGCGGCGTGCCGCTGAGGAACAGGATCCAGGCGATGCCGGCCAGGGCGGAAGGCAAGGCGGCCACGATGACGAAGGGGTCGGACCAGGACTGGAAGTTGATGACGACCAGCAGGTAGATCATCACCACCGCGCCGAGCAGGCCGAAGCCCATGCCGGCGAAGGCGGTGTTCATCGTCTGGTACTGGCCGCGCAGCGTGACGCGCACCGCCGCGGGCCGTTCGCCGTCGAGCTTCGTGATCTCCCGCTGCACCGCGGCGGCGACGGCGCCAAGGTCGCGCCCCTGGGTCGCGGCATAGACGCTGACCAGCGGCTGGATGTTGTACTGCGACACGACGGAGGGGGTGCTGGTCCGCACCAGCGCGCCGAGCGCGCCCAGCATCTGCGGCTCCGGCGAGCGCGGGCCGGTGATGGGGATGGCTTCCAGCTCCGCCATCGTGTCGGCCAGGTATTCCGGGGTCTGCGCCACCACCGGATAGGTCACGCCATTGGCCGGGTTGAGCCAATAGACCGGCGCGGTCTGCAGCGAACCAGCGATGGCGCCGGCCAGGCCCTGGGTCACGTCACGCTCGTCGAAGCCCATGGCATTGATGCGCGTGCGGTCGGCCATGAAGCGCAGCGCGGGGCTGCCGGTGGGCTGCTGGATGCGGGCATCCACCAGGCCGTCGATGCCGCGGATGGCGCGCAGGATGCGCTGCGCGTGTTCCTGGTTCTCCTCCAGGCGCGGGCCGGTCACCTGCACCTCGATCGGCGCGGGCGAGCCGAAATTGAGGATCTGGCTGGTGATGTCGGCCGGCAGGAAGGAGAAGGTGACGGTGGGAAACAGGCGCGGCAGTTCGAGCCGGAGCCGCCGGATATGCTCCGCCGTCGGGCTGTGATCGTGCCTGAGGCTGATCAGGATGTCGCCATCCATCGGGCCGACCGTGCCCGAGGAGCTGTAGGTCACGTTGATGCCGCTGGTCGGCAGCCCGATATTGTCGACGATGGTATTGATTTCCGCGGGCGGGATCAGCCGGCGGATCTCCTGCTGGATGCGATCGAAGATCGCCGAGGTTTCCTCGATGCGGGTGCCGGCCGGCGCGCGCGCGTGCAGCGCGATCGCCCCGCTATCGACATCGGGGAAGAAATTGCGCCCCAGGAAAGGCACCAGCGCCAGGCTGCCGAAGGCGAAGACCAGGAACACCGTGACGGTGCTGACCCGCCGCGCGACGGCGAGGCGCAGCAGCCGCCCATAGCCCTGGCGCACCCCTTCGAACCACCCTTCGAAACCGCGCTGGATGCGGCCGAAGACATGGGTCGGTGGCGGCAGGTGGCCATGTCCATGTCCGCCGGCATGCGGCTTCAGAAGATACATCGCCATGGTCGGCACCAGGGTGCGCGACAGGATGAAGGACGCGATCATGGC
>DASYDR010000358.1:0-11578 GCA_036499545.1 Roseomonas sp.
TTCCGCTTCTGCATGACATAGGGAATGATGGCGGTCTGCGGCGAGGCTTTGGAGTAGTTGCCGCAGCCGAACTTCTCGCAAAAGCCGCAGAAGGTGCAGGCGCCCATCTGCGCGCCGAGCGGATTGGTGTAGGGCTGCGACAGATTGGCGCTCGGATGCGGGAAGGGATGCTTGCCCGCCACGCTGGCCGCCTCGGCGAACATCGAGGGCGCGTAGGTCATCGGCAGCGGCGGCGTGGGATATTCGGCGCTGCGCGGCCCCTCGAACGGATTGCCGCCCGGCTGCGTCTGCCCGTTGAGGTTGCCGGCCTTGCCGGAGATGCCGGCGATCTTCTCGAAGCGGTCGTAATAGGGTTCCAGATCCTGGTAGGTGACGCCCCAGTCCTGGATCAGGTGGTTCTCCGGCAGGAAATCCGCGCCGTAGCGCTGCGTCAGATGGCTCTTCGCCACGAAGTCGTCGGGCAGGAAGCGCCAGGTCTGGCCGTTCCAGTGCACGCCGGCGCCGCCCACGCCATTGCCGGGCAGGAAGCTGCCGAATTTGCGGATCGGCAGCGCGCGCTGGTCCGGCTTGTTGCGGATGGTCAGCGTCTCCTGCGCCGGGCGCAGGAAGATGTCCTGCCGGATGGCGTAGCGCAGCTCATCCGGCGCGGTGCCGATGTTGTAGTCGGTGGCGGTGTCGCGCCAGGGGCCGCGTTCCAGCGCCACCACGTCGAGGCCGGCGAGGCAGAGCTCATGCGCCAGGATCGAGCCGGTCCAGCCGAGCCCGACGATGACGACATCCTTCTTGGGCAGACGGCGGGTCATCCTGCGCTCCGGTTCCACTCAGGGCGGCCCTGCAGCGAGACGGGCGGCAAGGTGTAAGGCTTGTTGGGATTGGCGATGACGTCGCGGTAGTCGTAGCGGGTGCCCGGGAAGCCCACGAGCTTCCAGCCGCACATGTCCTTGTTGCCGCCATAGATCGGGTCGGCGAAGAAGCCTTCCATCGTGTTGGCGAGCAGGGCGTTGAACAGCATCGTCCCGCTGAAGCCGTTCAGGTGGATGTCGCCCTTCTCGAGGCCGGTCAGCACCCGGTCCTGATCGACCGGCGCGAGCTGGTGGAAGGTCTTGCCGGCGAAGGTGGTGCGGCAATATTCGGCCAGCGCCGCGAGGCCCTGGCGGTATTGCTGCCGCGGCGTCAGCGGCGATTGCATGCCCTGGCTCGGCAGCGGATCGCTGGGGAAGGGGCCCTGCATGTAGAGCCATTCATGCGTGCCATAGGGGCCGGTCAGCTGGCGGTCGATGAAGACGGCGCAGCCGGCGGCCCTGCCGCCGGGGCCGAGCTCATCGGCGGGGATCAGGCGGTCGACGATGGCTTCCACCGCCTGGGCTTCGTCCGCGTTGAAGAACAGCCAGGGGCCGGGCACGACCGGGGTGGGCGGATAGGCCTCATTGGCCGACCAGGGCATGCCGGTCGCCGCCTCGGCCGGCGGCGCGACGCGGGCAAGAGCGACAAGCGCCGTTGCCGCCAGCAATTGCCGACGCGTGGAAACGGTCATCGTCTCTCGATCTCCAATGCCGCCTATCATGCAACAGGGTGTGGCAAAGCTCGACGGGATGTATCGGACCGTCAATACCCGATCGAGGCTGTCTCCATTACAGACGATTCAGACGTTTCGAGGCAGCCCGATTGCTGCGGCGCGGCGCGAATGCCGGCGGCGCGGGCAAGCTTCAGTCGCGCTCCAGCGGCAGCGACGCATCCTTGGCCCATTCGCTCATCGACGCGTCATAGACCGCGAGGTCGGCATGGCCGAGCTGGTGCAGCAGGAAGGCATCCAGCGTCGCCGCGATGCCGCCGCCGCAATAGAGGATGATCCGCCGGGACCGGTCGGCGCCGGCCGCGGCGAAGGTGGCGGCGACCTGCTCCGGCGATCGGAAGGTGGCGGAAGCGGCGTCCACCAGCGACGACGCCGGCACATTGACGCTGCCCGGGATCCGGCCCGGCCGCCCGTAGCGCGGATTGGCACCGCTGTGCAGATCGGGCGCGAGCGCGTTGATGGTGCAGATGCCGGCATCGCCGATCGCCGACCGCACCGCGTCCCTGCCGACGAACAGGCCCGGGCGCGGCCGCGCGACCAGGGTGGCGGCGGGATAATCGGTCACGCCCGCGGCGACCGGCCGCGCCTCGGCCTGCCACTTCTCGAAGCCGCCATCGAGCACCGCCGCGTCATCGAAGCCGATCGCGCGCAGCATCCACCAGACGCGCGTCGCCCATTGCATGGAATTCCGCGCGTAGAGCACGATGCGATGCCCGTCGCCGACACCCTTCGCGGCCAGGCGCGCCGCGAGGTCGTCCGCCGCCGGCATGGTGAAGTTGAACGGGCTCGACGGATCGGACAGCTCGCCCTGCAGGTCGAGGAAGGCCGAGCCGCGGATATGCGCCGCCTCGTAATCCTCGCGGCCGCTCTCGACCCGGTATGGCCGGCCGGTCCCCGTCTCGTAGCGCAGATAGGTCGTGCAGTCGAAGATGCGCACCGCCGGGTCGTCGAGGTGCTGGTCGAGCCATGCGGTATCGACGATGGCGTCAGGATGCGCGTAGCGGGCGGCGTGCGACACGGGCGATGCTCCGGCTTCCGCGGGCGGCATCAACACGCTTTCGCGGGGGAATGCCAGCGGATCAGGGCTGGCCAGGACGGACCAGCAGACACGCCGCGTGGCGTGCTGCTGGCCAAAGGTGATCGCGATGAAGCCCGAAAGCGGTCGGTCCTAGCCGCGGGCGGGCGGAACGTAGACCGGCGCCGGCGCCGGCGGCGGGGCCGACTGCACTGGGGGGGGCGGCGGCGGCTGCGACGCGCAGGCCGCGAGCAGCGCCACGGGAATCACGACGGCCAGCACGGCCGCCTTGCGGAAGCGCGGGCGGCGGGCCGCCAGCTTGGACACGACGAGCATCTGATTCTCCATGGTTGGATGAATGGCTGGATGGCTCATGGACACACCGGGATTGAACGGCAATCCTGGGCGCGGAGTCAAACTACCAGTTGCGTGAGTGACGCTGGAGGAGTGGCATTATTGGGCGCGCTGCGCTGCAAGGTCGGCCCGGATCGCGAAGGGCAATGGATTTCCGCCTGGGTGCAGCCGCTCCGGCGCCGCGTCGCGGGCGGCCTGATCGCTCTCGCCGCCGCCTGCGCGCTCGCGGCGTGCAGCGCGGATCCGGCGCGCGACGCGGTTCCGCTGCGCACGCAGCTTGCCGGCACGGAACTCCGTGACCTGATCGACAGCGCGCCGGAATTGGCGGTCGCCGGTGAACGGCTGAACACCGGCCTGCTGCGGCGCTTCTATGCGCGGCATGATTTCGGGCGCGTCTGGACCGACCGCCAGGCGCAGGCGGATGCGCTGGTGGACGCGGTGCTGCGCGCCGGCGATCACGGGCTGGACCCCGAGCGGTTCCACGCCAGCCTGTTGCGGCGCCGGGCGACATTCTCGCCGCTGCGCCGGGATCTGCTGCTGTCGGATGCCTTCCTGTCCTATGCGCAGGCGCTCGCCTCCGGCGTCGTGCCGGTCGAGCGCCGCCGGGATGGCGAGGCGCTGGCGCCGGAACCGGTCGATGTCGCCGCCGCGCTCGATGCCGCGATCGGCAGCGCCGATGCGGCGGCGGCGATCGAGGCGCTGGCGCCGGCGACGCCGACCTACCGCGCACTGCGCGAGGCGTTGCGCCGCTATCGCGCGAGCGCGCCGGCCGGTGTCGCCGCGCCGGATCGTCTGCGCCAGATCGAGGTGAACCTGGAGCGTCAGCGCTGGCTGCCGCGGCCGCTGCCGGCGGATCGCGCCTGGGTCAATGTCGCCGACCAGCGGCTGGTGCTGTATCGCGCCGGCCGGCCGGTCTTCTCGACGCGGGTCGTGGTCGGCGAGGATGCGCCGCGCAACCAGAGCCCGGAATTCCGCGCCAGCCTGGAGGCCGGAATCTACAATCCGCCCTGGGTCATCCCGCGGGACATCGTGGCGGCGGAGATCCTGCCGCAGATCCGGCGCGACCCGGCCTACCTGGCGCGCAACGACATGGTGCTGCGCGACAATGGCGAAGTGGAACAGCGGCCGGGGCCCAATGCCGGGCTCGGCGTGATCATGTTCGACATGCCGAACCGCTTCGATGTCTACCTGCACGACACGCCGGACAAGCAGGTCTTCGCCCGCGACAATCGCCGCATCAGCCATGGCTGCATCCGGGTGCAGAACCCGGTCGAATTCGCCGCGCTGCTGATGCGGCAACCGGTCGAGACGATCGATCAGGCGATCGCGGCGGGGGGCACCACCCGCAACAGCCTGCCAACGCCGGTGCCGATATTCGTGGTCTACCAGACCGCCTTCGCGGATGCCGACGGCACCTTGCAGTTCCGCCCGGATTTCTACCGGCGCGACGCCGAGATCTGGCGCCAGCTGCAGCGGCGCCGCTGACCGCTGCCCTCTCGGCGTGGCGCGCCGATAGGCGTAGATTGCCGGCAACATCCGAGGGGGGAAGACGATGCCTGCACAGGAAACGCCGATCGCGTGGCGCCGCCGCGCCTGGCTGCGCGCCGCGACGCTGGGCCTCGCCGCGCCGCTGCTGCCGCGGGCAGCCTTCGCCGCCGATTTCCCGACCCGCCCGGTGCGCATCATCGTGCCCTATGCGCCCGGCGGCGCGGTCGACACCCTGGCGCGCCGCATGGCGCAGCAACTGACCGGGCAGCTCGGCCAGTCCTTCGTGGTGGAGAACAAGAGCGGCGCGAGCGGCATCATCGGCACCGCCGAGGTCGCGCGCTCGGCGCCGGACGGCTACACGCTGCTGGCGCTGGAGAACACCTATACGACGCTGCCCTACGTCTTCAACAACCTGCCCTTCGACCACGCCAACGGCTTCAGCCCGATCACCCTGACCGCCATTTCGCCGGTGCTGATGATCGTCGGCGCGCATTCGCCCTATCGCGATCTCGCCGCGCTGCTGGATGCCGCCCGCCGGCAGCCGGGCAAGCTGACCTTCGGCTCCGGCGGCGTCGGCAGCTCGCTGCATCTGTCGGCCGAGGTGCTGCAGCAGACCGCGAATGTCAGCATGCTGCACGTGACCTATCGCGGCGGCGGCGAAGCGGTGCGGGCGGCGATCGCCGGCGAGGTCGATTTCGTCATGACCTCGCCGGGGTCCTCGCTCAGCGGCATCCAGGGCGGGCTGCTGCGCGGCCTGGCGATCTGCGGCCGCAGCCGCGCCGCCAGCCTGCCGGATGTGCCGACCTTCGCCGAAGCCGGGCAGCCGGGCATCGACATCTCGAACTGGTCCGGCCTGGCGGCGCCCCGCGGCACGCCGCAGCCGGTCATCGACATCCTCTACCAGGCGATGGTGGCGGCCTTGCGGAGCGCCGACATGGCGGCCTTCCTGACCAGCCTCGCCTCCTCGCCGGGCGGGATGCCGCCGGCGGAATTCGCCGCCATGATCCGGCGCGAGTCGACCCTCTGGGGCGAGGTGGCGCGCCGCGCCGCCATCGAGCGGCAGTGACGCGGCGTCACGGCCGCCGCGAGAGCCGGCGGACCAGCACCGCGGCCAGGCCGGCCCCGATCGCCGCGGCGGCCAGCGCCGCGGCGAAGCCCTCGGCATAGATCCGCCGCGCCCCGGCGATCGCGAGTTCGCGCGCCGGCATGGCGAGATCGCCGAACGCCGCCTGCAGATCGCCCGCCGCCACCGCATCGGCGCCGGCGCCATCGAGCCTGGCGCGGATGACGGTGGACAGGATGCCGCTCAGCAGCGCGAAGCCCAGCAGGATGCCGGAGAAGCGCGCCGTCGTGCTGATGCCGGATCCCATGCCGGACCGGGCGCGCGGAATGGCGCCCATGATCGCCTTCTGCGTTTCGCCGTTGAGCAGCCCGCCGCCGGCGCCGAGCACCAGCATGCCCGCCGCGGTCAGGGCCGCGACGCCGAGCTGCGCGCCGAGCGCGGTCACCGCATTGCCGGCCGCGACGATGCCGAGCCCGATCACCAGCATGCGGCCCGGCGCCATGCCCTGGCCGAGCCGGCGCCCGAGCTGCGGGAAGACCAGCATCGCCAGCGCGAAGGGCAGCATGGCGAAGCCGGCCTCGAGCGGGTCGCGGCCGCCGCCATTCTGCAGGAATTGCGGCAGCAGCGACGCCATCACCTGGGCGCAGGCGGCATAGGCGAACATGGCCAGCACCGCGGCCACGAAGCGCGGCAGGCGGAACAGCGCGAGGTCGAGCATGGGGCGTGACTGCGCGCGCTCCACCGCCAGGAAAGCGGCGATGGCGCAGAGACCCGCGCCGAAGCCGGCCAGCGCGGGGAGGGAGGTCCAGCCGCGATCCTGGCCCTGGATCAGCCCGAAGGTCAGGCCGAACATCGCGGTCGCGAACAGCAGGATGCCGGCGGGATCCGGCGCGCCCGCCTCCGGGTCGCGCGATTCCGCGATCGTCGTCACCACCGCCAGGCCCAGCAGCGCGCAGATCGGCAGGTTGATGAAGAAGGCCCAGCGCCAGCCGAATGCGGTCGCGATCAGGCCGCCGATGATCGGCGACAGCGCCATGGTCAGGCCCATCACGCCGCCCCAGATCGCCCAGGCGCGGCCGCGCTCCGCCTCGCCATGGAAGGCATGGCCGATGATCGCCAGCGCCGGGGCGAGCAGGAAGGCGGCGCCGGCCCCTTGCAGCGCCCGCGCCGCGCAGAGCGCGGCGGCGGAGCCGGCCAGGCCGCAGAGCAGCGAGGCGGCGGCGAAGAAGGCGATGCCGCCGAGGAAGACCCGCCGCCGGCCGAAGCGGTCGGCGATGGTGCCGGCCGGCAGCAGCAGCGCCGCGAAGCACAGCACATAGCTGCTGACCACCCATTCGATATCCGCGAAGCGGGCGCCGTAGTCGCGCGCGATCGCCGGCAGCACGATGCCGACCACATTGGTGTCCAGCACCGTCATGGCGCAGCCGGTCGCGGCGGTCAGCAGCACCGGCATGGCGCCGGCCGCGCCGCGGCTGCGCGCCGCGGCGATCACGGCGCGAAGGCGGCGAGGCCGGCCCGGGCGATTGCCTCGTCATGGTCCGGGGTATCGGCGGAGACGCCGATCGCGCCGACGACGCGGCCCGCCACGCTGATCGGCAGGCCGCCGCGCATCAGCACGAAGCCCCGGGCCGACAGCGCGGCCGGGCGCGCGCCGTTGATCGCATCCTCCAGCGCGCCGCTCGGCCGGTGGAACAGCGCCGCGGTGCGCGCCTTGCCGGGTGCCAGCTCGACGCCGGCCGGGACGGCGGCATCATCCATGCGCTCCAGCAGGATGGGCATCCCGGCGCCGTCGACCACGGCGATCACGCAGGGCCAGCCTTCCGCCCGCGCCCTGGCTTCCGCCGCCGCGACGATGCCGCGTGCCGCTTCCAGCGTCAGCACCGGCTGGGTCGGCAGGGGCGCGGCGGTGGCGCCGGCGGTGAGGGCGGTGGCGAGCGCCGTGGCGAGGATGAGGGACCGCATGGGCTTGGGCATGACCTGCCTCCTGGAAGTGTCGGCCCCCTTGTCGCGCCGTCCGGAATTCCGGTCATTGCCGCTGATTTCGTCTATCGTTAGGCAACACCTAATACAGGGCATGCGCCATGGAGCTGCGGCACCTGCGGTATTTCGTCACCGCGGCCGAGGAACTGCATTTCGCCCGCGCGGCGGAACGGCTCGGCATCGCGCCGCCGACCCTGACCGTGCAGATCCAGGAGATCGAGCGCGGCCTGGCCGCCCGGCTGTTCACCCGCAACCGCCGCGCGGTCGCCCTGACCACCGCCGGGGAGGTGTTCCTGGCCGAGGCGCGGGCGGTGCTGGCGCGCTTCGCACAGGCCGAAAGCGCCGGCCGCCGGGCGGGCCGCGGCGAGATCGGCCGCATCGAAATCGGCTATGTCGGCTCCGCCGCCTATGCCGGGGTGCTGCAGGCCGAGATCGGTCGCTTTCGCGCCGCCCGCCCGGCGGTGGAGGTCAAGGCGCGCGAATGGCCGATGCAGGACCTGCCGGCGCTGCTGCGCGACGGGCCGGTGGATATCGGCTTCGTCCGCCTGCCGATGACGCTGCCGGCCGGACTCAGCCGGCACATCCTGGTGCGGGACGAATTCTGCGTGGCCTTGCCCGCCGATCATGCCGAAGCCGCCGCGCCCGGCCCGATCCGCGCGGCGCGGCTGGCGGGGGAGGGATTCATCGTCCCGGAACAGGATGCCGGCACCCAGGAAGTCGCGCGGCGCGGCCGCTTCACGCCGCGGGTCATCGGCGCGCCGGGCAGCCTGGCGGCGGTGCTGACCCAGGTCTCGCTGGGCGCCGGCGTCTCGATCCTGCCGAGCGTGGCAATGGCCGCCATCCGCATCCCCGGCATCGCCTTTCGTGCGCTGGCGGGCGAGCCCATCCCTTCGGAGGTGGCGGCGATCTTCCGCACGCGGGAGGCGGCGCCGGCGGTCCGGCATTTCATCGGCCAGATCAGCCGGTCGCCGCCGGTCCGGATCGGCTTCATGGTCATATAAACAGTTTATCACATAAGGATATAATTATACGATTTGACTCCGCACCCGGCTTCTGCGACACAGGAGCCGTCGAGGTTCCCCCGGGCGCGGCTTGGCGTCGCGGGGGCTAAGAGGGAATCCGGTGGGGCGGCTTTGCCGCCGATGCCGGGGCTGCCCCCGCAACTGTGAGCGGCGAGCCGTGATCCGACACACCACTGGGGCCGCAAGGCCCTGGGAAGGGGGATCGAGGCGACGACCCGTGAGCCAGGAGACCTGCCCCGGCACATAACGTCCTCCGGCGGGGTGCCCGGTCAGGTCGCGACTGGCCTGCGACCGGTGCCATCCGGCGCGCGCGGGCGCGCGCCCGGCCGGCTTCGCCACAACAGATCAGGTGAGGTCATGACCGTCTCCGTCGCCACTCTCGGCTTCCCCCGCATCGGCCCGCGCCGCGAGTTGAAGACGGCGCTGGAGCGGTACTGGTCCGGCAAGTCGGACCGCGCGGCGCTGCTCTCCGTCGCCGCCGGGCTGCGGGCCGCGACCTGGGCGCGGCAACAGGCGCTCGGCGTCGACATTGTGCCGAGCAACGACTTCTCCTTCTACGACCAGGTGCTCGACACCAGCGCCATGGTCGGCGCCATCCCCGCCCTCTATGGCTGGAAGGGCGGCCCGGTCGATCTCGACACCTATTTCGCCATGGCGCGCGGTGCCCAGGGGGATGCCCATGCCGAATGCGGCGCCGGCTGCACCCACAAGGCCGTCGACGTGCCGGCGTCCGAGATGACCAAGTGGTTCGACACCAACTACCACTACCTGGTGCCGGAATTCGCCTCCGGCCAGGCTTTCACGCTCTCCTCCACCAAGGTGGTCGACGAGTATCTGGAAGCGAAGGCGCAGGGCATCGACACCCGCCCGGTGCTGGTCGGCCCGGTGACCTATCTGAAGCTCGGCAAGAACCACACCGAAGGGCTGCATCCGCGCGCATTGCTGCGCGCGCTGCTGCCGGTCTATGCCGAGGTGCTGGGCAGGCTCGCGGCCGCCGGCGCCGCCTGGGTGCAGATCGACGAGCCCTGCCTGGTGCTCGACCTGAGCGATGCCGAGCGCGAGCTGCTGGCCGAGGCCTATGCGCATCTCGCCAAGGCGGTGCCGGCCGTGAAGCTGATGCTGACCACCTATTTCGGCGGCCTTGGCGACAATCTCGACACCGCGCTGGCGCTGCCGGTCGCCGGCCTGCATATCGACCTGGTCCGCGCCCCGGCCCAGCTCGACGCCGTCCTGGCCAAGGCGCCGCGGGACCTGGTGCTGTCGCTTGGCGTCATCGATGGCCGCAACGTCTGGCGCGCCGACCTCGACGCCATTCTCGACCGCATCGAGCCGGTGGCGCGCAGCGGCCGCGGCATCATCCTGGCGCCGTCCTGCTCGCTGCTGCACAGCCCGATCGATCTCGCACTCGAGACGGCGATCGACCCGGAGGTGCGAAGCTGGCTCGCCTTCGCGGTGCAGAAGATCGAGGAGCTGGCCATCCTGGCCAAGGCGCTGAACCAGGGCCGCGCCGCCGTCGCCGAAGCGCTGACGGCCTCGACCGCCGCGGCCGCGGCCCGCAAGACCTCGCCCAAGATCCACGACCCGGCCGTGGGTGACCGCCTGGCGAAGGTGACCGCCGGCATGGCGCGGCGGAACGCGGGTTTCGCGGCACGCCGCGCGCTGCAGATCGAAGCGCTGGGCCTGCCGGCCTTCCCGACCACCACCATCGGCTCCTTCCCGCAGACGGAAGCGGTGCGCAAGGCGCGCGCCGCGCATGGCAAGGGCACGCTGACGGATGCCGAGTACGAGGATTTCCTGCGGGCGGAGACGGCGCGCACCATCCGCTGGCAGGAGGAGATCGGCCTCGACGTGCTGGTGCATGGCGAGTTCGAGCGCAACGACATGGTGCAGTATTTCGGCGAGCAGCTGTCCGGCTTCGTCTTCACGAAGCATGGCTGGGTGCAGTCCTATGGCTCGCGCTGCGTGCGGCCGCCGATCCTGTTCGGCGACGTCTCCCGCCCGCGGCCGATGACGGTGGCGTGGTGGCAATACGCGCAGGGCCTCACGGCGCGGCCGATGAAGGGCATGCTCACCGGCCCGGTGACCATCCTGAACTGGTCCTTCGTGCGTGACGACGTGCCGCGCGCGCTGGCCTGCCGCCAGATCGCGCTGGCGATCCGCGACGAGGTACTGGATCTGGAAGCCGCCGGCGCGCCGATCATCCAGATCGACGAAGCGGCGCTGCGCGAAGGCCTGCCGCTGCGCCGCGGCGAATGGGACGCGTATCTGCGCTGGGCGGTGGAGAGCTTCCGCCTGACCGCGTCCGGCGTCGCCGACCGCACCCAGATCCATACCCATATGTGCTATTCGGAATTCAACGACATCATCGCCGCTATCGGCGACATGGATGCCGACGTGATCTCGATCGAGACCGCGCGGTCGAAGATGGAACTGCTCGGCGCCTTCGCGGAGTATCGCTACCCGGCGGAGATCGGGCCGGGCGTCTACGACATCCACTCGCCGCGGGTGCCGGCGGTCGAGGAGATGACGGCGCTGCTGCGCGCCGCGCGCGGCCGGCTGGCGCCCGAGCAGCTCTGGGTCAATCCCGATTGCGGCCTCAAGACCCGGAAATGGCCGGAGACCGAGGCGGCGCTGGTCAACATGGTCGCCGCCGCGCATGCGGCGCGGGCCGAGGGGATCGCATCATGAGCGCCTTTCCGCAATTCGGTTCCACGCTCGAACGCTGGCTGACGGCGCCGCGCGTGGGATCGCTGCCGTCGCCGGCCAGCCTGCCGCCGCCGAAACTCTCCTTCGAGTTCTTCCCGCCGAAGAACGAGAAGCTGGAGGCCGATCTCTGGGCCTGCATCCGGCGGCTGGAACCGCTGGCGCCGCGCTTCGTCTCCGTCACCTATGGCGCCGGCGGCTCCACCCGCGCCCGCACGCACGAGACGGTGGCGCGGCTGGCACGGGAGACGGCGCTGACCCCGGCCGCGCACCTGACCTGCGTCGGCGCGACGCGGGAAGAAGTGGATGAGGTCGCGCGCGCCTATCGCGATGCGGGCGTGCGGCACATCGTCGCCCTGCGCGGCGATCCGCCGGCCGGC
>DASYDR010000359.1:0-6342 GCA_036499545.1 Roseomonas sp.
GCACCTGCTTCCCGGCGGTGGAGACGCATGTGATGGAACACGGGCTGCTGATGCTCGAAGGGCAGGGGCTCTACTACCTGTCCGGCACCTGGCACGAGATCTGGGCCGGGGATTTCATCTGGATGGGCGCTTTCTGCCCGCAGCAATTCTACCCGACCGGCGGCGGCCGGTCCGTCTACCTGCTCTACAAGAACGTCAACCGCGACATCGCGCTGTAGCCGGCGCGGGGGACAGACCGGTGCGCCGTGCATTGGACAGGCGCGCCGGCGGGGCCGATGCTGGGGATGGGTGCGGATCGGCCGGGAGCCGCCATCTCCATCCGAAGGATTGACGCGTGCAGACCAGCGACATGACGCGCGGCGAGAAGGTGAAAGCCGTCTTCCGCGTCGCCTCCGGGAACTTCCTGGAGATGTACGACTTCATCGTCTACGGCTATTACGCCGCCGCGATCGGCCGCACCTTCTTCCCGAGCCACAGCGAATTCGCGTCCCTGATGGCGTCCTTCGCCACCTTCGGCGTCGGCTTCCTGATGCGCCCGCTCGGCGGCCTCATCCTCGGCACCTATATCGACCGGCATGGCCGCCGCGCCGGCCTGATGCTGACCCTGGCGCTGATGGGGCTCGGCACGCTGACCCTGGCGGTCTCGCCGGGCTATGCCACGATCGGCCTGCTGGCGCCGGTGGTGGTGCTGCTCGGCCGGCTGATCCAGGGCTTTTCCGCCGGCGCGGAACTGGGCGGCGTCTCGGTCTACCTGGCGGAGATGGCGACGCCCGGGCACAAGGGCTTCTACGTGTCCTGGCAATCGGGCAGCCAGCAGGTGGCGGTGATCTTCACCGCGCTGCTCGGCGTGGCGCTCGCCTCGCTGTTCACGCCGGCGCAGATGGCCGATTGGGGCTGGCGCATCCCGCTGCTGATCGGCTGCTTCATCGTGCCGCTGCTGTTCTGGATCCGCACCTCCCTGACGGAGACGGAGGCCTTCGCGCAGCGCGCCGGGCGCGGCCCGCGCCCGACCGCGGGCGCGATCCTGCGCACCCTGGCGCGGAACTGGGGCATCGTGATCCTGGGCGTCATGCTGGTGACGATGACCACCGTCTCCTTCTACATGATCACCGCCTATACGCCGACTTACGGGCGGGAAGTGCTGCACCTGGCCGGCAATGATGCGCTGATCGTCACGCTCTGCGTCGGGGTTTCCAACCTGGTCTGGCTGCCGATCGGCGGCGCCATCTCCGACCGCATCGGGCGCTTCCCGGTGCTGGTCGGCTGCTGCGTGCTGGCGCTGGCGACCGCCTATCCCGCCATGTCCTGGCTGGTCGCGGCGCCATCCTTCGACCGGCTGCTGGTCGCGCTGCTGTGGCTGTCCTTCATCTACGGCATCTACAACGGCGCGATGGTCGTCTACCTGACCGAGATCATGCCGGTGGAGGTGCGTACCGCCGGCTTCTCGCTGGCCTACAGCCTGGCGACGGCGCTGTTCGGCGGCTTCACGCCGCTGATCTGTACCTGGCTGATCCACGAGACCGGCAACCGCGCCATCCCGGGCGCCTGGCTGTCCTTCGCGGCGCTGCTCGGCCTGATCGCGACACTCGCCGTGCATCGCCGCGCCGCGGCGGTGGAACGGGCGGAGGCGGCGGGCGTCGCCTGAGGGCCGCGGCTCCACGGCGCGGCACAGCGGCACAGCGTTGATTTCGCGCGATAGGCCCTGCGCAGCACCGGGGCTCAGCCCTCGCTGGTGGTGCGCAGGATTTTCCGTGCCGCGCGCGAAAGCACCATGCGGTCGTGGACCAGGCCGAGGATCTCCACCACGCCATCGGCTGCCAGCCGATAAAGGATGAGGTGCCGTGGCGAGCCGACCCGATGGTCGGACCTGACCCGCATCCGGCTCAGCCGGGCTGGATAGAAGCGGATGCCGGGCAGCCGGGAAATTCCGCAGGAGCCGGGCAGACCAGGATCGTGCCCGATCGCTGACGCCGCGGTCACGATCAGCCGGCTGTACCGCGCGGCGGCATCCGTGCCGTGGGTGCGGGCACTCCGCAGCAGGATGGCCTCGAATTGTGCCTCCGCCGCTGCCGTGAAGCGGTAGCCCAATCAGTCCTCGCTGGCCAGGCGCGCAACCACCCGCGCCATGACCCGATCTCCGAAACGCCGCAGGTCGTCCGCCGTGGTGAGGGTGGTGTAGCGGCCGGCCTCGATATCGGCCGAACCCGCTGCAGCTGCCTGCACCAACTCATCTTCCTCGGCACGGCCTTCATCGACCAGCCGCATGATTGCCTCTTCCAAAAAGGCCTCCGGGCTGCTGGCCCGGCCTTCGGCGACCTGCTGCTCGATCACGCGCTGAAGCTCGTCCGGCAGTCGCAACACACCCATGGGGACCTCCAGGGCCATCCTATCATGAAGCCAGGGCGCTTTCGGGGGATTTGGCGCAACCGGTCCCAGCCTGGCATCTGCCATCATAACACCGTGCGCCATCTCGGCGATCCTGGCCGCGCCGCTGTGCCGGATGTTGCGGCACAGCGCTGCCGTGCCGCTGTGCCCGATCGCCCTGGCACAGCGGCACAGTGTTGATATCGCCCAATACCGCCGCGCTGTGCCGCTGTGCCGCTGCGCGACACCCGGCACAGCGTTGGAATCATACGCTGTGCCGCTGTGCCCCTATCGGGGGCGGCACGCCGGCACAGTGGCCGGCGCGCACCCCCTCGGGCCCGCGCGCCGGCCGGTCGGGCGCGACACGGCGCTTGCGGCGGCTGGAAGGGCTGTCCATTGGTTCCCGGCGCATGGACGATATCCAAGGCGCTCTGCGCATCCCCCATTCCCCTTCGGTCGACACCGGCGCCCCGCCATCCGGGCCGCCCGGCGCGATCGATTACGCCGCCAGCCCGACCCTCGCGGCGATCCGCACCGTCGCCGGTGAGGCCGCCGCCCTGCAGCTGGTCGCCGGCTGCGGCGGCACCTGGGTGCATCTGCCGATGCGCCTGGCCCCTGATGCCGCGCTGGTGCGCCTGGTGGGCGCGGACGCGGCGGCGCGCATCCTGGCGCATTTCGGCGCCGGCGCCCGGCTCTGCATCCCGACCGGGCGCGGCCATGGCCATGGCCGTCGCCTGGATCACCGCGAGATGGTGCGCCTGAAGCGGGAGGAGGGCTGGAGCGCGCGGCGGCTGGCGCAGGCCTTCGGCTGTTCCGACCGGCAGGTGTGGAAGATCCTGGCCGCGGCGCCGCCGGCGCCGTGACGTCAGCGCCGGTTATAGAGTGCCAGCACCTCATCCGCGACGAATATGCGGTTGCGTCGATAGCCGGTCAGTTCGCGCAGGATGCCCGCCGCCATGAGCTGCGCGGCCGCGGTGCCGGCCGCCGGCGCGCTGACGCCGAGCTTTTCCTGCAGCGTGCCGATATTCACCACCGGATAGCCGATCAGCACCTCCAGCGCGCGCATCGCCGCCGAGCCGCTCCGGAACCGGCGCCGCATCATCCAGCCGCCGCGCAGCGCTTCCAGATCGGCGCGCAGCGCCAGCAACTCCGCCACCGTTGCCACCACGGCATCCGCCAGGAAGCCGATGATGGCGTGCCATTCCAGCCGCTGCTGCGCGGCCTTGAGGGCGGCCATGTAGGCGGTGCGATTGGCTTCGATATAGGGCGACAGATAGATCGGCACCTGGCCCTCGGCCGCCATCATGAGCGGCAGCAGCAGCCGCCCGACGCGGCCATTGCCATCGCGGAAGGGGTGCACGGCCTCGAAATGCGCATGGCTCACCGCCATACGGGTCAGGAGGCTCTGCGCGAGGTCCTGGTGCGCGTCGCAGCGCAGATAGGCCAGCGTGTCGCCAAGGCAGGCGGCCACCTGCTCCGGCGGCGGCGGATTGAAGGTGGAGCGGCTGATGTCGCTGCCGCCGATCCAGACGACGCGATCGCGGAAGGCGCCCGGCACGTCGCCATAGCGGGCGTCGCCGCGCATCACGCCGCGATGCAACTCGGCCAGCAGGTCCCCGTCGAAGATCGCGCGGCCTGCCGCCTGCGCCCGCGGCAGCACATCCTCCAGCACCCGCGCATAGTCCCGGACCTGTTCGGTGTCCGATGCCGCTTCGCCGCCCGCTTCGGATTGGAGCAGGGCGTCGAGGGTGCTGTAGGTGCCTTCCACGGCGCTGGAACTCACCGCCTCGCGCCGCGGCAGCACCCGGCTCACCAGGAAGGGTGCGTCCATGGCGGTGGCCAGGGTCTGCACCCGCTCCAGCGCCCTGGCCGCGGCCTCCAGCCTCGGGATGATCGGCCGAAGATCGAGGGTATCCGCGGGCGGCGCCTGCGGCACCACGGCATAGGCATGCGCGTGGGGCGGCGGCAGGCGGACCAATGTCTGCAGCACAGGCGCGGTGAGCGCGTTGCGATCCACGATAACCTTTCCCAAGTAGAGCTTATGTGCGGCCTTATGCAAGGTTAACGATATAAGCTTTCTTATGGATCACTCCAGTGAAAGCTTTTGCCGTCCCGATCCGTCTTGCCTCCGCCGTACCCGCGCTGTTAGCTCTGGCCCCGATGGGGATGGGGTTCCCCCGAAACCGCCCGCGAGGGCTGATGACTCCTGCCGCGTCACCTGACGGCAGGGGTGCGCCCAGCGCAGCCCGCCAGGAAATTGGAAGGCCTGCGCCATGTCCCTGACCACCTGCCTCATCGTCATGCTCGGCGGCGCCCTCGGCACGCTGGCGCGCTATGTCGTCTCCGTCCTCGCGATGCCGATCAGCCGGGAGCTGCCCTGGGGCACGATCCTGATCAATGCCAGCGGGTCCTTCGTGATCGGCTTCTTCGGCACGCTGACCCTGGCGAGCGGGCGGTTCCCGGTCTCGGATAACTGGCGCCTCTTTGTCATGATCGGGCTCTGCGGCGGCTACACCACCTTCTCCTCCTTCAGCCTGCAGACGCTGGACCTGCTGCGCGGCGGCGCGATGCTGCGCGCGACGGCGAATATCGCGGGCTCCGTCGTGCTCTGCATGATCGCGGTCGCGATCGGGCACCTGGCGGCGAGCCAGATCAATGGCGGCGCGGCGCCCATCGCCCAGACCGCGATCGAGGAAGGCCAGCCGCTGCCGGTGCCAGCGCGGGAGGTCTGATACCGCCGGGCCTTGCCGCCCGGAGAAAGCCGGGCGTTTTCAATGCTGTGCCGCTGTGCCGCTGTGCCGCTGTGCCGCTGTGCCGGCGGTCAGCGTTGCGGCCTGCCCGGCACGGTCGCGCCGCGCATGCCATCGGCGATCGCCGCGGCATTCAGGCGCGCCTGTTGCGATGCGTCGATCGCGGCCCGCTGCCGCGGCGTCAGGGTGGCGCCGGCGCCGAGCAGGCTCGCGATGATCCCGGCCAGGCCCAGCAGCAGCACCCGCCGCCGGTCGCCGCCGAACAGGCGCGGGCGGACCAGGCCGGCCAGCATGGCGAGGGCGCTCAGCATGGTCAGCGCGACGCAGATATCGGACAACATGGGAACAGCCCCCTGGCGATGCGTCCTGGTATCAGCCGGCCCGCTGCGCGACGAGCTGGAAGCCGTCGCCCGGCAGGCGGCGGAGCGTGAACAGCGTCCCGCCGATCCGCGCCTGCGCCGCCTGGCCGGGTGCGACGCGGCTGCCCGGGAACAGGGTGTGGAAGGCCGCGCGCCGCGCCTCCGGCGCCGTCTCCGGCTCCAGCAGCGCGATCAGCACGGCGAAGGCGGCCAGCAGCTCGATCGTGCTCTCGGTGGTCACGGCGGCCTGCGTCACCGCCATCTCCGCCAGCGTGGCCTGGTCGCCCATGACGCGGCCGGTTGCCGCCAGCCCCTGCCCGATGCGCCAGTCGCAGGCGATCGCGATGTCCCGCCCACAACCACCGGCAGCGCGCAGATCCAGGCGCTGCCGCTCCGCCACTGCGTTGAAGGTGCTGGAGAAATCGCAGATCCGCAGGCCTAGCCCGGCAGCCGGCGGCCCTGGCTGCGCCCAGGCCGGCATCGCCGCTATCAACCCCAGGACCAGCGCCACCCGCTTGCCGTGCATTTTACTTTTCCCTTCGCGCGGGCGGCAGCCTGCCGAAGCGCGGCCGGCGCGGCAATGCGGGATGCGCGCCGCGCGCGGTTGCGGCGCGGCGGCCATTCGGCCAGACTATGCCCCGGCGCGAGCCGCCGCCTGCGCCCCGCGGCGCCCGCCGCCGGCACCCCCTGAACGCGTTCAGCCTGCCCGGCCGCGCGACGTGTCTCCAAAACGCCGGGCATGCAGCGAACCTCCTTCTTCCAAGTCCGGCGGGTGGCCTGATGGCCGGCTATTGCACCCTCCAGGACATGCTCGACCGCTACGGCAACACCGAGTTGCTGCAGCTGGCACCCGGTACGGGCGGCGCGAT
>DASYDR010000360.1:0-2736 GCA_036499545.1 Roseomonas sp.
CTTCACGGGCAAGATCCAGGGCAGCGGCGGCGTGACGGTCAGTGGCGGCATCCAGACGCTGTCCGGCGCGAACACCTACACCGGCGCGACCACCGTCAGCGGCGGCACGCTGCTGGTGAATGGCGGCCAGTCGCTCGCGACCGGGGCGGTGAGCGTCGCGTCCGGCGCCACCTTGGGCGGCAGCGGCCTGATCGGCGGTGCGGTGACGGTGGCCGATGGCGGCATCCTGGCCGGGCAGGCGGGCCAGGTGCTGACCATGCCGTCGCTGACCCTGGGGCCCAATGCGAATACCAATATCCTGCTTGGCGCGCCCAATGGCGGCGCGCTGTTCCAGGTCAATGGCGACCTGGCCCTGGGCGGGCGGGTGAACATCGGCGATATGGGCCCACTGCTGCCGGGCCTCTATCGGATCTTCGACTATACCGGGATCCGGTCGGGCAGCCTCGCGGTCGGCAGCCTGCCGGCGGGGATGGACCCAACCGGGATCTTCATCCAGACCGGCATCGATCACCAGGTGAACCTGTTCAACGCGGCGAACGGGATGGAGCTCAGGGTCTGGAACGGCGCGGCGACCGGTCCGGGCAGCATTCTCGGCGGCACCGGCACCTGGAGCGCGGTCAGCCAGACCTGGTCCGATCCCGCGGCCACGCTGCTGGACCATATGGGGCCGGCGCCGGGCTTCGCCGTGTTCCAGACCAATCCGGGCGTGGTGACGGTGGATGATGGCGATGGCCAGGTCGCGGTCAGCGGCATGCAATTCGCGGTCTCCGGCTACCGGGTCCAGGGCGGTGCGATCCAGTTGGCCGATCCCTCGGGCATGGCGATCATCCGGGTGGGCGACGCCACGCCGGCCGGGGCGCAGATGGTGGCGACCATCGCTTCCGCGCTGACCGGCAGCAATGCGCTGAACAAGACCGATTTCGGCACGCTGGTGCTGACCGGGGCGAACACCTATGGCGGCGGCACCACGATCAGCGGCGGCACGCTGCAACTCGGCGATGGCGGCACCAGCGGCAGCATCATGGGCAACGTGCTGAACAATGGCACGCTGGCCTTCAATCGCAGCGACACCGTGACCTTCGGTGGCGCGATCTCCGGCAGCGGCGCCGTGGTGCAGATGAGCGCCGGGACGCTGATCCTGACCGGGAACAACAGTTATGCCGGGCTGACCACGATCAGCCAGGGCACGCTGCAGATCGGTGATGGCGGCACCAGCGGCGGCATTCAGGGCAATGTGCTGAACAACGGCACGCTGGTGTTCAACCGCAGCGACGCGGCGATCGTGCCGGGTGCCATTTCCGGCAGCGGCGCGCTGCGCCAGGAGGGCAGCGGCACCACCATCCTGACCGGGGAGAACACCTATACCGGCGGCACCACGATCAGCGCCGGCACGCTGCAGATCGGCAATGGCGGCACCACCGGCAGCATCATCGGCAACGTGCTGAACAACAGCCTGCATTCGCTGGTGTTCAACCGCAGCGACGTGATGGCCTTCGCGGGCGTCATCTCCGGCATCGGCGAAGTGCGGCAGGAGGGGACGGGCACCACCATCCTGTCCGGCGCGAACACCTATTCCGGCCCGACGCTGGTGAACACCGGCAGCCTGCAGGCGGGTGCGGCGAACAGCTTCAGCCCGAACTCGGCGGTGAGCGTGGCCGCCGGTGCCACGCTGGATCTGGCGGGCTTCGACCAGGGCGTCGCCGGGCTGAGCAATGCCGGGCTGGTGTCGCTGCGGGGCGCGGTGCCCGGCACCAGCCTGACGGTCAGCGGCAATTATGTCGGCCAGGGCGGCGTGATCGCGCTGAACACGGTGCTGGCGGGTGACGGCGCGGCGTCGGACCGGCTGGTGATCAGCGGCGGCAGCGCGACCGGCGACACAAGGCTGCGCATCGTCAATGTCGGTGGCGCCGGCGCCCAGACCCGGGCCGACGGCATCCGCGTGGTGCAGGCCATCAATGGCGGCACCACGGCGGCCGGCGCCTTCCGCCTGGATACCCGCGTGGCGGTCGGCGCTTTCGAATACCAGCTGTTCCGTGGCGGCAGCGCCTCGGCCGATGACTGGTACCTGCGGTCCTTCCTGACTGCGTCCGAAGGCGGTGACGGTGGCGGCGATGCCGTGCCGCCGGCGATCCCGCTCTACCGGCCGGAAGTGGCGCTCTACGCGCCGATCGCCGCCATTGGCCGGCAGATGGGGCTGGCGACGCTGGGCACCCTGCATGAGCGCGTGGGCGAGGCGGAGAATATTCGCGACCTGCAGAGCGACAGCCCCTATGCGAACGGCGGCTGGGCGCGGTCGATCGGGGAACGCAGCCGCAACCGCTGGGACGGCACCGTCGAGGCACGCGCCACCGGCGACCTGTTCGGCATGCAGGCCGGCTTCGACATCATCCGCACCCGGTCTTACGCCGGCGGCCATCGCGACATCGCCGGCGCCTATGTCGCCTACACGAATTACAACGCGCCGTCAGTGTCCGGCTTCGCGCTCGGCCAGCGGGGATCGCAGGTCGGTCGGCTGTCGCTGGAAGGGCCGTCGGCGGGTCTCTACTGGACGCATTTCGGGCCGAGCGGCTGGTATGTTGATGCGGTGCTGCAGGCCAATTGGTTCGACGTGAAGGCACGGTCGGATTACCGCACGGCGCTCAGCACCAACGGCACCGGCTATGCGGCGTCGCTGGAGGCGGGCTACCCGATCCGCTTCGGGCAGGGCGGCGCCTGGCAGATCGAGCCGCAGGCGCA
>DASYDR010000361.1:0-16933 GCA_036499545.1 Roseomonas sp.
CGATGCCGGCACGGCCCAGGCGCCGACCGAAGCCTCGACCGACATTCCCCCGGAGAGCGTACCGGCGCCCGTGGTCTCGCCCAGGGTCAGCCGCACCGTCGGGAACGATGTGATACCGCCCGAAGTCCGCACCGGCCGCTATCCTGACGCCCCGGTCGTGGACCTGCGTTGAGCCGCGGGGCGGGCATGGAGGTGGCGCTGGGTCCCAAGCAGGTCCGGGAGGGCGCGCAGGAAACGGCGGCGGCCGCCGCGCATCCGCCTTATGTGCTGCCGCTGCTGCTCGCGACGCTCGGCTACCTGGCGCTGGAATTCGCCTTCGCCGCGCGGCTGCTCGACGTCACCGGCGGCTTCGCGGGCGCCGATGCCATCGCCTCGGTCGCGCAGTGGGGCCGCCTCGTCTCCGGCATCGCGCTGACGCTCGCGGTCTGGGGCAGCCTGCTGCTGCCGCGTGCCGCCGCGTCCGGCTGGTCCAGGGGGCGGATGATCGCCGGGCTGTCCGTTTCCGCCGCGCTCTGCCTCGGGGGAGCCTGGGCCGCCGAAAAGGCGCTGGTCGACCACATCGTCACCGCGTCCGACGGCGCCACCCGGCGGACCGCGGCGCAGCTCCGGCTGCTGTCCGGGGCACTCCTCGACGGCTCCGCCCGCCTGTCCGGCGTCGACCTGTCCCCGGAGGCTCTCGCCAGCCCGGAAGGGAAGGCATTCCTCGCCATTTTCCCCTTCATCGCGATGTCCTCGGACGGCGTCACCGAGCAACCCGGCGCGATCATGCGCCAGCTCCACCGATCCTTCGCCGAGCGCCGCTACGGGACGGCGGAACAGGTCTACAATGGCGTGTTCATTCCATCGGTCCGCTCGCTGCGGGATGTCTATGGCCGCTATGTCGCGGCGCAGAGGCGGTTGGCCGATGCGGTCGATGAAGGCGCGGACCGCGCCGACCAGGCCTGGCGGCGCTACGCATCGGCCCTCGGCGAGCGCGGCCTGGCGCCGGGCCGGATTCCCGCCACCGCCCGGATGGTGGCCATCGACGATGCGCGCGCCGCCGGCGCGCCGGTGCCGGATGGCTGGCAGCCATCCGACCGGCGGACATTCGCGGCGCTGATCGGCGCCGAGATCGGCACCGTGGCGGAGGCGGCCTACGCAGCCGATGTCACCGCGATGCTCGGCGGACCGCTGCCCCCCGGGCTGGACTGGGCCGCCTTCACCGGCAGCCCCCTGGTGCAGGCGCGCTGGCGTTCCTTCCTCGGCGCGGCACCGGACGCGAGCCTCTCCTCGGCGATGGGCTTCGAGGCCTTCCGGGACCGGGTCTATTACCCGGCCGTCGACCGGGCCGTGCAGCGCGTGGTGCAGGATGTGACGGGGCCCGAGCAGGATTGGGAAGACGGCGGGCCCCAGGCGGAACTCGGGCACGCGGCCATGCATTGGCTCATCATTCCGCCGCTCGCGCTGGCCTTCTCCCTGCTTGGCGCCCTGGTCCACCTGTTCAAGGTCACGAACTTCTCCCTGATGCTGCTGCTTCCGTCCATGCGCCGGCGCAGGACGGTGCTGGCCATGGCCACGCTCGCCCTCGGCTCCTGCGTCTATCTTGCCCCGAACGCCATCTCGTCTTCGGAAGCGTTCCATTATTTCGAGGCACGAACGCTGCGACGCTTCGGTGCCGTCGCCGCCCTGACATCGCGCTGGATCGTCCAGGCGGAGCCGCTCTTCTATCCGGTGGGCGAAGTCTCCAGGCGTGTCCTGCTGGTCGGCTATGATTTCGGTCTGGGCCCTTCCGCCGGGAACCCGAGCACGACCAGGATCGTGCCGGGTCCGGGGCCGTGGGCGAATGGCGCGCAGGACCGCTGAGTCCCCGGCGCCACCGGCGTGCCTGCGGGATTGATCCATTACGATCTCGGCTTCGGCGACAGACTCTGCAATAATGAACGTTGCAAGTTCAGTGTCACTGTCGAAACCCTAGCGCGCTGGATGCAATCGATGCTGACCAGATCCTCGCCTGCCCCGATCCACACGCGGTGGAGCACGGTCGATCCGATCGAGGAATCCCGTCGGGAACTGCACAAGCAGGCCTTCGCGGCACAACACCCGCTCGCCGGCCATCCGCTGTTCTCGATCGAGGCGCTGACCAAGGTGGCGGAGGATGCCGCGAAGCGGAAGGACGACATCTATGTCGATGTCGGCGACCTTTCCCTGGCCGATAAATGGGGCACCACCCCCAAGCCGGACATGACGATCCCGCAGATCATCGACCGAATCGAGACGGCCGGCGCCTGGCTCGTCCTGAAGCATGTCGAGGCCAACCCGGCCTACAAGATGCTCCTCGACGAATATGAAGCCTTCGTCCGCGACATCGCCGGCCCGGAAGGATCCAGGCTGCTGCACAACGCCGAGATGCTGGTGTTCATCACCTCGCCCAGGCGGAAGACACCCTATCATTTCGACGCGGAGATCAATTTCCTGGTGCAGATCCAGGGCTCCAAGGATCTCTGGGTCTGCGATCCCATGGACCGCAACGTCACCACCGAGGAGGAGATCGAGCAGTATTATACCGTCTCGATCAGTGCCGGCACCTACAAGCCGCATGCCGAAACGGTCGCCCGGCAATTCACGCTGCATCCCGGCGATGCGGTGCATATTCCCACCCATGGCGCGCATTGGGTGCAGAACCATGACGAGGTGTCGGTCTCGCTCAGCCTCAACATGGAATTCCCCAGGTCACGCTACGCCGATGTCTACCGCGCCAATCATTACTTGCGGCGACTGGGCCTGTCCCCGCGCCCGCCCGGCGGCTCGGCCTTCATCGACCGCTCGAAGGCCGCGGCGATGAACAGCCTGCGGCAGGTGAAGTCGCTCGTCCGGCGGTAGTCTGGACCATGATGCGTTCGCTTACGCTCGCGGATCATGCTCCAGGACTTCGCTTGATCGCGTGACGCACGGTTCTCGGTGCTTCCACCTCAACCGACCACGCTCTGATCGCGGTCGGTCGCAGGCGCGCTGTCCTTTTGGCTTTCCAGCTCGGCCAGCCGCGCGGTCAGGGCGCGATGCAGGTTGCGATACGCATCGCTGCCGAGGGTCAGGCGCTTCGGCGGCTTCGCCAGATCGGCGAGCGCCAGGATGGCCGCCGCGACCTTGGCGGAATCGCCGATGCGCGGAAACCGACCCATCGCGTGCAGCCGCCGGTAATGGCCGACCGTCGTCTTCTGGTAGGCCTCGATCGTCGTGCCGGCACGAAGCAGCTGGTCGTCGAAACCGGTGTCGAGATGTCCCGGCTGCACCAGCGTGACGCGGATGTCGAAGGGCGCCACCTCGAGCATGAGGGATTCGCAAAAGCCTTCGATGCCCCATTTGGTCGCGTGGTAGAGGCTGAGCGACGGAAAGGCCATCTGCCCGCCCTCGCTCGATACCTGGATGATGCGTCCGGCGCCCTGCGCCCGGAAATGCGGCAACACCGCGCGCATGAGCTGGATCGGCCCGACCAGGTTGGTGGCGAGTTGCCGGTCGATGCCGTCATCCTCCAGCTCCTCCGCCGCGCCGAGCACGGCGACGCCGGCATTGCTGACCAGCACGTCGATGCGGCCGAACATCGCAACCGCTTCCGCCACCACCCGCCGGATCGCCGCGGTATCGGTCACGTCGAGACGGGCCGCATGCAGCCGGCCGTCATGCGCGGCGGCCAGCGCCTGCAGCTCCTCGATCCGGCGCGCCGTCGCCACCACGCGCTCTCCCCGCGCCAGGAGCTGTTCCGTCATCTGCCGGCCGATGCCGCGGCTGGCCCCGGTGATGAACCAGGTGCGCATCATGCGAGCGGCACGGCGCGCACCGGCTGTCCCCCGGCCCGCAGCATGACCGATTTCCAGACATAGGACGGCGCAGCATCCGAGGTGAGCTCGAATCGGGCCTCGGTCAGAAAGACGCTGAGGAAGGTCACCAGCTCGACCAGGGCGAAATGCTTCCCGCCGCAGACGCGCGGTCCCATGCTGAAGGAGGTGGCGGCCCCCGCCGCGCGGCCGCCGGCGCCGCCCCCGATATCCAGCGCCCAGGGATCGGCGCGCAGCCGCGCATCATGCTGAATGCCCACGAAGGAAATCAGCAGGTTCTGACCGGCCGTGATCTCGTGCTCGCCCAGGCGATCCGCCGCCACCGCGAAGCGCCCGACGATCGGCGTTGGCGGATAGAGGCGCAATGCTTCCGAGATGAAGGCGCCATGATCGGCCAGGCGGCTGAGATGCGCCCAGTCCGGCGCGTCGGATTGCCAGAAGGCGATCGCCGAGCGGCGCAGCGCTTCCTGGACCGCCGGATTCGCCGCCAGCAGGTAGCAGGCCCAACTCATCGCCGCCGCCGAGGTTTCGGCACCGGCCGCGAAGAGCGACATCAGCTCATGTTCCAGCACGACGCCGGTCGCGGGCGTGGCATCGGCCGCGAGCATGCCGTCCAGCATCGGTGTCCGCGGAATCGTGCCGTCGCGGAACACCTTCAGATCCGCCAGCGCCTTGCTGCGGAGCGGCGGGATCTGCATCAGCTTCTCCCGGTGCAGGCTGCCCGTCTGGCCCGCCGGCACGAAGGAATAGGCGGAACCGTGCTCCATCAGGCTCGCCATGTTGCCGAGGTCCATGTTGGTGTCGCTCAGCGACGCGTCGAAGAAATTCTCCAGCAAGACGGAGACGGTCATCTCACGCAGGATGTCATCGTCGATCACCGGCGCGCCGGATGCCAGCATCTGGCGCACGGCGGCGAGGCCACGGTCCCGCGACGCCGCGAAAGTGCGCTCCCGATCGAAGCGGGTCAGCAACTGGTGCGTCAGCGCCCGCCGGATCTCCCAGGCCTCCCCCTCTTCCGAGAAGCGGGACATGCCGAGGACGAGGCGGAACCAGGCCATGTTCTTGCGGTAATTCGCGACGTTCAGGCGCAGGATCCGGTCGGCATCCTCCAGGTTCTGCACCAGGAGCACGGGAACGCCGTTGAGGTCGATTTCCACATTGCCGCCGTTCCGGGTCCGCGCCAGGTCATAGAGCAGTCCGCAGATCGCGTCGGACAGGCTCACCTCGGCTGTTCCAGGAGGTCGGCGAGGTCGCGCACCGTGCGCATGTCGAGCATGCGCATCGGATCCACCTCGCGGCCGGTGTGCTTCTCGATCTCCAGGACGATCATCTCGAAGGTCAGGCTGTCGAGCTCGGCGATCGCGTCGATGTTCACGTCATCGGCGATCTTCTCCCGCGGCACGAAGAGGCAGCTGGCGAGAATATCCTTGGCGGCGTCGAGTGCGTTCATGGCGCGGCGGTTTCCGGTGACGACAGAATCGGGGTGACGGCGGGGAGAGCATTCTCGGCCAGATAGCGGCTGCGAGCCAAGCCGCGCGCCAGCTTCCCGGAGGAGGTGAAGGGCAGGCTGCGCGGCGGAACCAGCACGATCCGGCCGGCGACACCGACACTCTCGCTGATCGCCGCCGCGGCGCGGGCGCGCAGCCCCTCGCGCGCGGCCGTATCGGTCAGGCCGCACTGGATCAGGGTGACGAGCACCTCCTCACCATCCGCCTCGATGCCGAAGGCGACGGCGTCGCCCGGCAGCAGCGGCGGCAGGCGCTCCACCGCCCATTCCACATCCTCTGGCCAGATGTTCCGGCCACGCTGCAGGATCACGTCCTTGGCGCGGCCCGTCACCACGATCCGGCCGTCGCGCAGGTAACCGAGATCGCCAGAATCCATGAATCCGTCACGCCGCATGACGGCGGCGGTCGCTGCCGGATTCGCGAAATAACCCTGCATCAGGCTCGGGCCGCGCAGCCAGATGTGGCCGATCTCGCCATCGGGCAGCGCGACGCCGGCCGCATCGACCACGATCAGCGCGTGCCCCGGCAAGGGGCGGCCGCACACGACATAGCCGCGCGGATCGCCGCGGGACTGGTCGACGACCACCCCGCCGGGATCGGCGAAGGTGACGGCAAGCGTCGCTTCCGCCATGCCGTAGCTCGGCAGGAAGGCCTCCGCCCGGAAGCCGGTGGCGGCCAGGGCATCGGCGAATTCGGCCAGTACATCGGCACGCACCATGTCGCCGCCGATCCCGGCAACCCGCAGGCGGGAGAGGTCGAGCGCCTCCCCATTGCTGCGGAAGCGCTGCGCCGCCAGCCGGTAGCCGAAGCTGGGCGCGTAGGTGATGGTCGAGCCCTTGGCCGCCATGAGTTGAAGCCAGAGCGCGGGCCGCCGCGCGAAGGCGCCGGCGGCCAGGTAGTCGACGCTGCACCGGCCGAACATCGGCGCCAGCGCGAAGCCGACCAGGCCCATGTCGTGATAGAAGGGCAGCCAGGAAAAGGCGCGGTCCCCGGGCCGCAGCCGCAGGCCGTGCCGCAGGATGCCGCCCGCATTGGCGCAGATGGCGCGCTGGCTGATCAGCACGCCCTTCGGCTGCGCGGTCGAGCCGGAGGAATACTGGATATAGGCCGCATCCTCCGGGCCGAAGCCCGGCAAAGGCACATCGCCATCCGGCAGCGATGCGAGATCCTCGTAGGCGAGCACCCGGGCGCCCGTCGCGGCCGCCGCGGCGTCACCACAGCCCCGGATGCTCGCCGGCAGGATGATCGCCGCCGCCCGCGCCGCGCCCAGCATGCCGGCCAGTTGCGCCTCATAGGCGGCGCGGCCGCCAAGGTAGGCGGTGTGCGGCAGAGGACAGGGAATGAGGCCCGCATACTGGCAGGCATAGAAGGCGATCAGGAAGGCCGGTGCCGTTTCCGCGACCAGTCCCAGCCGGTCGCCGCGTCCGAAGCCGAGCCCGGCCAGCCGCCGCGCCATGCCTTGGGCCTCATCGCGCAATTCACGATAGGCAAGCGCGCGATCCACGCCGCCACGGGCATCGTGGAAGCAGGCGCCATCCTCGCCGGCCGCCGCATGGTCCAGCGCCTCCGTGATGGTCGTGAAGTCCGCGAACCGCTTCGACAGGCCGCCGGGGCCGGCCGGCGCCGCCGTCATGCGGTCGCCGTGCCGCCCGGCCGCGTCCGGGCTAGGTGGACCGGCTTCAAGGCGGCGAAGACCAGGATATCCACCCGGTCCCCATTCGGGGCCAGGCATTCATCCTTGAGCCGGGCTTCGAAGTAGAAGCTCGGCGAGGATTTGAAATTGAAGAGCATCCGGTGATTCCTGGCCAGGATACGGGCCGATACCTTATCGATATCCCGCTCCAGGTACAGGTAATCCAACAGGACGTCGTTGGTGGCCCAGAGGGCACCCTTTCCCTCGAAACCCTTCTCGCCAATGCCGGTGCTGATGAGCGCCACCTTGTGGGTCAGGTTCACTTCGATGTTGTAGAAGCCGACCAGAAGGTCGCTCTCGCTGTCGAAGATGCCGATCAGGTAGCCGTGCAGATTGTCGAAGCCGGTGAGAAAGCCCTGCAACTGTTCCAGGGTGAAGTTCAGCGCTGTCAGGTTCAGGCCCCGCAGCATCTCCTGCGAATTCAGCCAGGCCAGGAAACGCGGCGTCGCATCGGCCGCGGTGAGGTTGCGCAGGTGGTAGCGGCCGGCGGTGAGCATGACCGGTGGCGCGGGCCGCGGACCCGTCGCGGCCGGCAGGGAACTCGCCGCCGGTCCCCTCAGCGAGACGACAAGCGGCTTGCGTGGTTGTTCGGCCATGGCGTCGCTTCCCGGGGTCGCTGTCACAGAGGATGCTGTGTGCGGCGATCGGCGCCGAGGGGGGAAGCTGCCGTCGTCCGCCAGGAATTCAGATAAGATGGTCGGAGTGGCGGGATTTGAACCCACGACCCCTTGTCCCCCAGACAAGTGCGCTACCAGGCTGCGCTACACTCCGATGGGCGGCTGATTACCACCGCATGGCAGAGGGGGCTAGCCCCCTGCGAGGCGATGCAGAGCGATGCTGATCGCCTCCAGCTCCTCCAGCGCATCCTGCAGCAGGCGCGGATCGGGCTCCTCGATCGGCGGCGGATCGCCGAGCGGCAATTCGCCATGCGCCGCCACCTCGTCCTCCGCCGCGCCATCCTTCAGCAGGCGCTGCACGCCCTTGATGGTATAGCCCTGGGTATAGAGCAGGTCGGAGACCCGCTTGAGCAGCGCGATATCCTCCGGCCGGTAATAGCGGCGGCCACCGCCGCGCTTGAGCGGCTTGAGCTGCGTGAACTTCGTTTCCCAGAAACGCAGCACATGCTGCGGGATCTGCAGATCCTCGCTCACTTCGCTGATGGTACGGAAAGCCGTCGGCGCCTTGCGCGGGCGCCGATGGCCTTCCTCGATCAGAAGATCGTCGCTCACAGCGACTCGTCCACGGCCGTCGCCGGTTCGCCATTGATGCGCGCCTTCAGCACCTGTGACGGGCGGAAGGCGAGCACCTTGCGCGGCAGGATCGGCACCTCGACGCCGGTCTTCGGGTTGCGGCCGACCCGCCGCCCCTTGTGGCGCACGATGAAGGTGCCGAAGGCGGAAATCTTCACGGCCTGGCCGGCTTCCAGCGCGGCGGACATGCGCTCCAGCACGGTTTCGAGCAAAGCGGCGCTCTCGTTCCGCGACAAGCCGACATTGGCATAGATCGCCTCCGCCAGATGCGCGCGCGTCAACGTCTCCATCGGCGGATTGGAACCTCCTCGCAACCCCTTCAAGTGCCAATGAAAACCGGCGCGGGGTGCGGCGTCAACCGCGATGCGGGACGCCGCGTGAGGATTAAATTTGGCGTTGCATGGAGCGCGCAGATTCGCGCCTGCAGTCTGACGCCCCCCGGTCAGAACCGCGCCAGCGCGGCGCCCCAGGTCAGCCCGCCGCCGATCGCTTCCATCAGCACCAGATCGCCCTGGCGGATCCGCCCGTCGCGCCAGGCTTCCGCCAGCGCCAGCGGAATCGAGGCGGCGGAGGTATTGGCATGGCGGTCCACGGTGACCACCACCTGCTCCGGCGACAGGTGCAACTTGCGGCCCATCGCGTCGATGATGCGGATATTGGCCTGGTGCGGCACCAGCCAGCGGACGTCACCATGGCCGAGACCGTTGGCCACCAGGGCTTCATCCACCACCGCCGCCAGCTTCGCGACGGCGTGGCGGAACACTTCCTTGCCGGCCATCCGCAACAGGCCCGGGCCACCGGTGGAGCCGGCGCCCCCTTCGACATGCAGGATGCCGCCATGCCGGCCATCGGCGTGCAGATGGGTGGAGATGATGCCGCGGTCGGACGGCTTGCCGGCCGATTCCACCGCCCGCAGCACCAGGGCGCCGGCACCGTCGCCGAACAGGACGCAGGTGCCGCGATCGGACCAGTCCAGGATGCGGCTGTAGACCTCGGTGCCGATCACCAGCGCGGTCTTCGCCTGGCCGGCGCGCATCATCGCGTCCGCGATGCTCAACGCATACACGAAGCCGGTGCAGGCGGCCGCGACGTCGAAGGCGAAGCCCTGCCCGATGCCGAGCTTGGCCTGGATGCGCACAGCCGTGGCCGGGAAGGCCGAATCGGGGGTCGCGGTCGCGACGATGACGGCATCGACCTCGCTCGCATCGACGCCGGCCGCCGCCAGCGCTTCCCGCGCCGCGACGGCACCAAGGTCGGACGCGCTGACGCCGGGATCGGCGATGTGCCGCTGCCGGATGCCGGTACGCTCCCGGATCCAGGCGTCCGAGGTGTCGAGGCCGTGCAGCGCCGCCAGGGCATCGTTGCTGATCGGCGCGCCCGGCAGATAGCCGCCGCAGCCGGCAATGACGGCGCGGATCATACCGGCAGCGCGCGCGGCTGCGCGGCGAGCTTCGCCATGCTGTCCCGGATGCTTTCGTTGAAACCGTGGGTCACCATGTCCATCGCGACGTCCACCGCATGGGCGAAGCCAAGCGCATCGGTGCCGCCATGGCTCTTCACGACAACGCCCCTGAGCCCGATCAGGATGGCGCCATTATAGCGCCGCGGATCCATCCATTCACGCAGGCGATCCAGCGCCGGCCGCGCCAGCAGATAGCCCAGCCGCGCCGGCAGGCTGCTGGTGAAGACCTGGCGCAACAGGCCGCCCATCAGCTTCAGCGCGCCCTCACCCGTCTTCAGCGCGACATTGCCGGTGAAGCCATCGGTCACCACCACATCGACGGTGCCCGCGGTGATGTCGTGGCCTTCGATGAAGCCGCGAAAATTGGCGCCGAGATGCGAGTCGCGCAGCGTCTCCGCCGCGGCGCGCACCCGGTCGTCGCCCTTCAGCTCCTCGGAGCCAACATTGAGCAGGCCGATGGAAGGCATGGTCAGCCCGAGCACCGCACGCGCGAAAGCGTCACCCATGACCGCGAATTCGACCAGGTTGCGCGCGTCGCACACCACATTGGCGCCGAGATCCAGCATCACCACGTCGCCACGCGCCGAAGGCCCGATCGCGGCCAAGGCCGGGCGGTCCAGTTCGGGCAGCGTCTTCAGCACGATCTTCGCCAGCGCCATCAGCGCACCGGTATTGCCTGCAGAAACGACGCCCGCCGCTTCCCCGCCCGCGACCGCATCGATCGCGAGCCGCATGGACGAGCCGCGCACGCGCAACGCCGCCGTCGGCTTCATGTCGCCCGGAATCGCATCCGGCGCATGCCGCAGCGAGCAGATACGGGCTGCGCGCTTGCGACGCGCCAGGGCAGCACCCACACGCGCCTCGTCGCCGACAAGCAGGAACCGTCCTTCCGGATGGCGCTCAGCCGCGAGTTCGAGTCCGTCGAGCACCACCTCCGGCGCCGCGTCGCCGCCCATGGCGTCGATCGCGAGCGAGAAGGCCGGTTTGGATGCCATCGTCAGCGCCGCACCGCGCCCGGCGCCATCAGGCGCGGATCGCGGGCTTCACGCGCTCGGCGGCCACCACTTCACGGCCATCGTAATGGCCGCAATGGCTGCAGACGTGATGCGGGCGCTTCAGCTCACCGCAATTCGCGCAATCCTGGTAGGACGGCGCGGACAGAGCCTCATGGCTGCGGCGCATCCCGCGGCGGGAGGGCGAAACTTTCTTCTTCGGAACGGCCATGGTGGCGCCGGGCCTCTCTTCTCTAAATCAGACTAGAAACTGTCGTGAGCGGCGGGCCTTAGCACCCCCCCCTGGGCGGTGCAAGCACGGTGACCCGCGGCGAACGCCTATTTGTCCCGCTTGAACCGCGTGAGCGCGGCGAAGGGGTTCGGCCGGGCCGGCGGCACTTCCGCCTCCGGCACCGGCGGCGAGGCCGGCGGCGCCAGTTCCTCCGGCAGCGCCGCGCCGGGTGCGCGCGGGTACGGATCGAGCCCCAGGGAGAGCTGTTCCGCGACCGCCTCGCCCAGGTCGATCGTCTCGTCCTCGATGTCGATTTCGTCCGGCGCCTCGGGATCCTCGGAAGGGTCGGTCCCCTCCGGGATGAACCGCAGCGCCAGCGGCAGCTCAAGCCGCTGCGCCACCGGATCCAGGGTCACAATGCAGGCCTGCACCACATCCGCGACCAGCCGCCCCTCCGCCACGAAGGCGCCGCCCGGGGCGGGGGTCAGCATCAGCTCCGCCCGCAGATCATCGATCGCCAGGATGTCGAACCGGCGCGCCAGCGCTTCCCGCTCCGCCGCGGTGGCCACGATCTGCTCCCGCCGCCCGGCAGCGCCGATTCGCCCGATCGCGAACGGCCGATGGAATTCGGGGGTCATGCCGGCAACTCCGCTTCGGTCAGGAAGCCGACCTGGCCGGCGGCCAGCGCCGTGAAAGGCTGGGCGGCCAGAGCGCGGTCCTGCGCCAGGATCATCGCGGCCAGCCGCTCCGCCCCCGGCGTCGCCGCGCCGTCCGGACCGGTACCGGGCGCCGTGCCACGCCAGACATTGCGCATGAGCGCCAGCGCCAGCGCCGGCAGGTCCCCGGCGTCGAGCGGCGCCTCATAGGCGACGGCACGGCCGTGGAACGCCTCCCACATGCGCTTCACGCGCTTGCCGACCACCATGTCCGACACCCCCATCTCACGCAGATTGAGGTCCATATCGGCGAACATGGCGTCGAAGACCGCCTGCGCCAGAGCCGCGCCGCGCGGGTCCGGGTCGCCGCGCAGCCGGCGTACCAACAACGCGACATATAAGTTGATCAGGTCGAAACGTCCGTCCAGCGTGTCCGGCACACCGACATCCCGGAACAGGACGGGCCTCCGGGCAGCGGCGACCGCGCCCGTATAGAGAGCAAAGCCGGTGCGCTCATGCGACTTCCGGCGGAACAGGGCGAAGATGCCCATGGGGTGGCACGATCCTTGGCTGCGGCGACGCGGGGATGGCGAACCTCAGACGCGGGTTGACCCCGCTTCCCCCGGCTCGCTATTCCCCTGCACATGGCTCGCCCCGTCCGACCGGTCAATCGCCCACTCCGCATCACGGCCGCCCTGGCGCTGGCCGTGTCGCTCGGTGCCTGCAGCTTCTTCGAGGCCGCCCCGATCGCCCGGGGCAACCGGCTGAGCGAGGAGCAACTCGCCCAGATCAGTCCGGGCGTGCAGACCCGACGCGATGTCCAGGCGATCCTGGGCTCGCCCTCCTTCGCCGGCACCTTCAACGACACGAACTGGTACTACCTGAGCGCCGTGTCCCGCATCGTGCCGGGCCGGCGCATGTCGATGGAGGATCGCCGAATCGTCGCGGTCACCTTCGACAATGCCGGGGTGGTACAGGGCGTCCGCACCTTGACCGAGGCCGACGGCGAGAACGTCGCCATGGTCGACCGCGAAACGCCGACGCCCGGCAATGACCGCAGCGTGCTGCAGGCCCTGTTCGGGAATATCGGCCGCTTCAACGCGCCCGGTGGCACCGCCGCCACCGGCGGCCCGGCCGCCGGCGCCCCGAACGCGCCGGGCCGCCTCTAAGCGCCGTCCGCCGCCGGGATCCGTCCCGGCCCCTTGCCGCCGCCCTGTCACGATGCAATTGTCCGGCCTCGCCGCGACGGGGCGCCCGTGCGGCAGACATTTCCGTACGAGGACAGCATGGCCAAAATCAAGGTGAAGACCCCCGTCGTGGAGCTCGACGGCGACGAGATGACCCGAATCATCTGGGGGTTCATCAAGGACAAGCTGATCCTGCCCTACCTCGACGTCGACCTGAAGTATTACGACCTCGGCGTCGAATACCGCGACCAGACCGATGACCAGGTGACCGTCGACGCCGCCAACGCCATCAAGCAGTACGGCGTCGGCGTGAAGTGCGCGACCATCACCCCGGACGAGGCGCGGGTGAAGGAATTCAACCTGAAGAAGATGTGGCGGTCGCCGAACGGCACCATCCGCAACATCCTCGACGGCACCATCTTCCGCGAGCCGATCATCTGCCAGAACGTGCCCCGCTTGGTGCCGCACTGGTCGAAGCCGATCGTCGTCGGCCGCCATGCCTATGGCGACATCTACCGCGCGGTCGAGATGAAGGTGCCGGGCGCCGGCAAGGTCACCATGACCTTCACGCCGGACGGCGGCGCGCCGCAGGAAATCGGCGACTTCGTCTTCAAGGGCGCCGGTGCCGCGATGATGCAGCACAACCTCAACGCCTCGATCGAAGGCTTCGCCCGCGCTTCCTTCAACTACGGCCTGGCGCGCAACTACTCGGTGTACTTCAGCCACAAGAACACCATCCTCAAGGCCTATGATGGCAACTTCAAGGACATCTTCCGCCACGTCTACGACACCGAATTCAAGGCGGAGTTCGAGAAGCGCGGCATCACCTACGAGGATCGCCTGATCGACGACATGGTCGCCTCCGCCCTCAAGTGGGAAGGCGGCTATATCTGGGCCTGCAAGAACTACGATGGCGACGTGCAGTCCGACATCGTGGCGCAGGGCTTCGGCTCGCTCGGCCTGATGACCTCCGTCCTGCTCTCCCCCGATGGCAACACCGTCGAGTCGGAAGCGGCGCACGGCACCGTCACCCGGCACTATCGCGAGCACCAGAAGGGCCGCGAGACCTCGACCAACCCGATCGCCTCGATCTTCGCCTGGACCCGCGGCCTCGCCTATCGCGGCAAGTTCGACGGCACCCCGGACGTGACCGGCTTCGCCGAGGCGCTGGAGAAGGTCTGCATCGACACCGTCGAGAGCGGCTCCATGACCAAGGACCTGGCGATCCTGATCTCGAAGGACCAGCCCTGGCTCAACACCCAGGCCTTCCTCTCGAAGCTCGACGAGAACCTGAAGAAGGCGATGGCCTGATCCGGAATGCGGCCGGGGCGCGCATGCGCCCCGGCCGCACGCCTTGATAAGGGGCACCGTCCATGACCCTGCCCTTCTCCGTCTTCGACTGGCTGGCACTGGCCATCTTCTTCCTGGCCTGGATCGGCTACGCCGTCATCGTCGACCGCGTGCCGGGCATCCGCCGCCAGAGCGTCATCGCCGCCATGGACGAGCATCGCCGCATGTGGATGCGCCAGGTGCCGGGGCGCGAAAACCGGATCGCCGATATCTCCATCATCGGCAACCTGATGTCCTCCACCTCCTTCCTGGCCAATACCTGCATCTTCATCCTGGGCGGGCTGATGGCCCTGATGTCGGGGCCGGAAGTCGGGCGGCGCATCTTCGCCATCATCCCCTTCGCCCAGCCCCCCGCCGACCCGGTCGGCTGGGAAATCCGCATCACCCTGATGCTGGTGATCTTCGTCCGCGCCTTCTTCGACCTGACCTGGGCCATGCGCCAGTTCAACTACGGCTCGATCCTGCTGGGCAGCATGGCCACCGCCCGCGACCCGCACGCCATGCTGCAGGCCGACATGGCGGCCAAGGTGCTCAACCGCGGCGCCCTGCACTTCAACTCCGGCCTGCGCGCCTACTATTTCGGCCTCGCCGCCCTCGCCTGGCTGATCCACCCGCTCGCCCTGATCTGCGCCACCCTCTGGGTCGTGCAGGAACTCCACCGCCGCGAATTTCGCAGTGCCGTGCGGGACGCCGTCGCGGCCCGGTCAGGGCCGCCGCGGGGGTGACGCTCTGTCCCAGGAGGGGCTTCGCCCCTCCCGGACCCACCCCACCAGGAGGGTAGACCCTCCTGGACCTGCTTCACCTGGTGCCCTCATGGCGAAAGGGGGCCTGGCCTCCTGCCGGGTGGGTTCGGGAGGGCAGAGCCCTCCCGGGGCAACATCACGCCAGCGCCGCCCTGACCGCGTCGAGTGCGGCATCCGCCTGGGACGCGTCCGGGCCGCCGGCCTGGGCCATGTCGGGCTTGCCGCCGCCGCCTTTGCCGCCCAGGGCGGCGCTGGCGGCGCGGACCAGGGCGACGGCGTCTGCCTTGCCGCGGGCGGCCTCGCCGAGGCCGACCATCACGCTCGCCTTGCCGTCGGCGGTGGAGACGACGGTGACCACATCGGCGGTGCCGCCCTGCAGGATGGCTTCGACCAGACCCTTGAGGTCGCGCGGCGGCACGTCGCCGACATTGCGGAGCGCGACGCGGAAAGCACCGATCTGCTCGATCGCGGCGGCGGCACCGCCGGTCGCGAGCTTCTTGCGCAGTTCGACGACTTCGCGTTCGAGCCGCTTGCGATCCTCGAGCAGGGTACCGACGCGGTCGGCCAGTTCCTGGGGACGGGCCTTCAGCAGGGCGGCGGCATCGCGCAGGTAGCCGTCCTGCTCGTCGATGACCTTCAGCGCGGTTTCACCGGTCACGGCTTCCAGGCGGCGGACGCCGGCGGCGACGGCGCCTTCGGAGACGATGCGGAACAGGCCGATATCGCCGGTGCGGGTCACATGGGTGCCGCCGCAGAGTTCGACACTGTAGTTGCCGCGGCGCTCGGCGGCGGCCGCGTCGCGGCCCATGGTGACGACGCGGACCTCATCGCCGTACTTCTCGCCGAACAGGGCCATGGCGCCTTCGGCGACGGCGGCTTCGGGCGTCATCAGGCGGGTGGTGACCTCGGCATTCTCGCGAATGCGGGCATTCACCTCGGCTTCGACCCAGGCCAGTTCATCGGCTTCGATCGGCTTCGGGTGGGAGACGTCGAAGCGCAGGCGGTCGGGCGCGTTGAGGCTGCCCTTCTGGGCGACATGGGTGCCGAGCTTGCGGCGCAGCGCCTCGTGCAGCAGGTGCGTCGCGGAGTGGTGCGCGCGGATGGCGCCGCGACGGTCGTGGTCGACCTCGGCGACGACGGCGAGGCCGGGCGTCGCCGCGCCATGGGCGACGGTGCCGAGATGGACGAAGAGGTCGCCCAGCTTCTTCTGCGTGTCGCGGACGACGATGCGGCAGGCCTCGCCGGCCTGGATGGTGCCGCTGTCGCCGACCTGGCCGCCGCTTTCGGCATAGAAGGGTGTCTGGTTGAGGATGATGGCGACTTCGGCGCCAACGGGCGCGCTGTCGACCACCTTGCCATCCCGCACGACGGCCAGGATCTCGCCCTCGGCGCTTTCGGTCGAATAGCCGAGGAACTCGGTGGCGCCGAGCTTTTCGCGCAGGTCGAACCAGACTGTCTCGGTCGCGGCTTCGCCGCTGCCGGCCCAGGCGGCACGGGCGCGCCGTTTCTGTTCGGTCATCGCGGCTTCGAAGCCGGCCAGGTCGACCGCCCGCCCCTGCTCGCGCAGCGCGTCCTGGGTCAGGTCGAGAGGGAAGCCGTAGGTGTCATAGAGGCGGAAGGCGACGTCGCCAGCGAGCGCGCCCTTCTCCGGCAGTTTCGCGACTTCCTCGGCCAGCAGGTGCAGGCCGCGGTCGAGCAGGCTGCGGAAACGCGTCTCCTCCAGGCGGAGGGTCTCGATGACCAGGGCCTCGGCGCGCACGATCTCGGGATAGGCGGCGCCCATCTGGCGCACCAGGGCGGGCACCAGGCGATGGAGCAGCGGCTCCCGCGCGCCCATCATATGGGCGTGGCGCATGGCGCGGCGCAGGATGCGGCGCAGCACATAGCCACGGCCCTCGTTGGACGGCAGCACGCCATCGGCGATCAGGAAGGTGCCGGCGCGGAGATGGTCTGCGACGACACGGTGGCTGCTGCGGAAGGGCCCGTCCGGATCCTGTCCGGTCGCCTCGGCGGAAGCGAGGATGAGCGCGCGCAGCGTGTCGGTGTCG
>DASYDR010000362.1:0-6532 GCA_036499545.1 Roseomonas sp.
CGACTGCACCGCGTTCCGGAACATGTAGCCCGGCCCGTAATCGCAAGGCCGTGCGCCCGTCACCCGCGACCATCAGCACCAGGCCGCGCCGGCGTGCCAGCCGCGCCAGCGCGGCGAGCATGCCGGGCGCCAGGCCACGCGCCACCACCCCCGCCCCGCGCGGCAGCCGCGCCGCGGCGGCCAGCGGATCCGGCAGCCGCACCGGATCGGTGAACAGCCAGAGCCGCGGCCCCGTCTTGCCCTTGAGGCTTCGGGCCAGCGCCTCTAGCGTCCGCATCCCATGTCCGACGCCATTGAACAGAACCTCGCTCATATCCGCGAGAGGATCGCCGAAGCCTGCCTCCGCGCCAACCGGCCGGCGGAGGCGGTGACGCTCGTCGCCGTCTCGAAAACCCATCCGGCCGAGGCCGTCGCCGCCGCGATCACCGCCGGCCAGGCCGTGTTTGGGGAAAACCGGGTGCAGGAGGCGGCCACGAAATTCCCCGCCCTCCGGGCTGCTCACCCCGCGCTCAGGCTGCACGTCATCGGCGCCCTGCAGACCAACAAGGCACGCGACGCCGTCCGCATCGCCGATGTGATCGAAAGCCTCGATCGCGACCGGCTGGCCGTGGCGCTGCGCGATGCCATGGCCAGGGAAGGGCGGCGCCCGGCCATCCTGGTGCAGGTGAATGTGGGGGAGGAGCCGCAGAAGGCCGGCATCACCCCGGCCACCGCCGGCGACTTCCTGCGCGCCTGCCGGGACGACTGGGACCTGCCGGTCGCGGGGCTGATGTGCATCCCGCCGGCCGAGGGGGATTCCCGCCCGCATTTCGCGGCACTTGCCAACCTCGCCGCCCGGCACGGGCTGGCCACGCTTTCCATGGGCATGAGCGCCGATTTCGAGGCCGCGATCGCCGAGGGCGCCACCCATATCCGGGTCGGCAGTGCCATTTTCGGCCACCGCGCTTGACCTGGATTGCACCCCAGGGGATCACCCCGCTTCTTCTTCGCAGATAGGCGACCCGCCATGCCCCGCGTCTTTTCCGGCATCCAGCCCTCCGGCGTGCCCACCCTCGGCAACTACCTCGGCGCGATCCGCAACTGGGTGCCGATGCAGAATGGCGACGAAAGCCTGTTCTGCGTGGTCGACCTGCACGCCATCACCGTCTGGCAGGATCCGAAGGAACTCGCCCGCCAGACGCGGGAAATGGCGGCGGCGCTGATCGCCTGCGGCATCGACCCGAAGCGCTGCATCCTGTTCGCCCAGTCGCATGTGCGGGCGCATGCCGAGCTTGCCTGGGTGTTCAACTGCGTGGCCCGCCTCGGCTGGCTGAACCGCATGACGCAGTTCAAGGACAAGGCCGGCAAGGACCGGGAGGCGGCGAGCGCCGGGCTCTATGTCTATCCGAACCTGATGGCCGCCGACATCCACGCCTATCACGCGACCCAGGTGCCGGTCGGTGACGACCAGAAGCAGCACCTGGAGCTGGCCAACGACATCGGCGGGAAGTTCAACCACGACTATGGCGTGGATTTCTTCCCGCATATCGACCCGCTGATCCAGGGCGTCGCGGCGCGCGTCATGTCGCTGCGCGACGGCACCAAGAAAATGTCGAAATCCGACCCTTCCGACCAGTCGCGCATCAACCTGACCGATGATGCCGATACGATCGCGCTGAAGATCCGCCGCGCCAAGACCGATGCCGAGCCGCTGCCGGACGCGCCCGCGGCGCTGGAGGCGCGGCCGGAAGCGCGCAACCTGGTCGGCATCCTGGCCGCCGTGACCGGCACGACGCCGGATGCCGTGCTGCGCGACCATGCCGGCAAGGGCTTCGGCGCCTTCAAGGAGGTGCTGAGTGAAGCGCTGGTCGCGCATCTGTCGCCGATCGCGGCCGAGACGCAGCGGCTGCTGGCGGACCCCGGCGCGGTCGATGCCGCGCTGGGCGAGGGCGCGCACAAGGCGGCCGGCATCGCGGACCCGATCGTGACCCGTGCCAAGGAGATCGTCGGCTTCCTGCCGGCGCGCTGATCCATGGCGCCGCCGCTGCCATCGCTCGCCCGGGCTGCCGAAGCGCTGGAGGCCGGCGATGCGGCGGCAGCGATCCGCCATGCCCGCGCCGCGCTGAAGCGCGAGCCGGCCAATCTTGTCGCGCTGAAGCTGCGGACCCAGGCGCTGCTGCTGTCCGGCGACGCGGCCGAGGCGGCGCGTCAGGCCATGCGCATCACCAGGCGCGAGCCTGGCGATGCGCACAACCACAACATGCTGGGCCAGGCCCTCGCCGCCGCTGGCGACCATGCGGCGGCGCTGGCCGCTTTCGCCCAGGTGCCGGATTTCCCCGACGCCGCCACGGAGAGTTTCGCGCGCGGCGCCCGGTTCAGCCCCGAAGACCCGGTATTCCCGGCGCAGCTCGGCAATCTGCTCGTCACCGCGCGGCGCCATGCGGAGGCGCTGGCACCGCTGCAGCGGGCGCTGCAGCTGCGGCCGGACGACGTCGCCACGCTGATCGATGCCGGCATGGCGCTTGGTGCCGGGGAGCGCTGGCCGGAAGCGCTGGTGCTGCTCGACCATGCGGCCACGCTCGCGCCCGATGATATCGTGGTCCGTCTCAACCGTGCCGATGCCCTGCTGCACCTGCGCCGTTTCGCTGACGCGGAGGCCGATTACGCCCAGGCGCGCCGTCTTCGCCCGGGCGATGCCGATGCCACAATCGGCCTGCTGCACACGCATCAGCAACTGGCCGTCTGGGATGGGATCGAGGCGCTGGCGCTGGATGCGATCGCCCTGGGCGGCGCCCTGCTGCCGCTGTCACTGCTGGCCGCGACCGACGATCCGGCGGCCGCGCTGCGGGCGACCCGCGAATGGGCCAGGGCCGAGATGCAGCACCGGCCCCCGGCGCCGGCACTCGCGATGCGGCACGATGACGGGCCGCTCCGCATCGCCTATGTCTCCCCCGATTTCGGCGATCATCCGGTCGGCATCCTGGTCGCCGGGTTGATCGAAGCGCATGACCGCACGCGCTTCGAGACCATCGGCGTCGGCATCGGTCCGGTGCATCGCGGGGCCCTGCATGACCGGCTGCGCGCGGGATTCGGGCGCTTCATCGATGCGCGGGCCATGACCGATGACGCGCTGGCCGGGATCCTGCGCGCCGCCGAGGTGGATATCGCCGTCGATCTCGGCGGCTTCACCTTCCACACCCGCCCACGCCTCTTCGCGCGGCGGGTGGCGCCGATCCAGTTCAACTTCCTGGGCATCAGCGCCAGCATGGGCACCGATTGCCACGACTACATCGTGGTCGATCCCGTCGTCGTCCCGCCCGGCAGCGAGGCGCAGTTCGACGAGCAGGTGCTGCGCCTGCCGCATTGCTACATGCCGACCGACCGGGCGCGCGCGATCGGTCAGGCCGGGCCGCGCGCGGCTTACGGCCTACGCGCCGATGCCTTCGTCTTCGCCGCCTTCAATGCCGCGCACAAGATCACGCCGGAGGTGTTCTCCGCCTGGTGCCGGCTGCTGCAGGCGGTGCCGGGCAGCCAGCTCTGGCTCAGCCATCCGCCGGCGGAGACGCGGGCCAACCTGCTGCGCGAGGCCGCGGCGCGCGGCATCGCGGCGGAGCGCATCGTCTTCGCCGACCGGGTGGATTATCCGGAGCATCTGGCCCGCACCGCGCTGGCCGACCTGGCGCTCGACACCTTCCCCTATACCGGCGCCACCACCGCCTGCGACGCGCTCTGGGCCGGGCTGCCGATGGTCACGCGCGCAGGGCGCAGCTTCAATGCGCGCGTCGCCGCCAGCCTGCTGCACGCGATCGGCCTGCCCGAGCTGGTGACCGACACCCTGGCCGGCTACGAGGCGCTGGCGCTGGCCCTGGCGCGGGATCCCGCCCGGCTGCGCACGGTGCGGGACCGGCTCGCCGCCAATCGCCTGACGACGCCGCTATTCGACACCGCGGGCTATACGGGCGCGCTCGAGGCTGCCTTCACCCAGGCCGCCGGGCGCGCCCGGGCAGGATTGCCGCCAGCGCCGATCGGCTGAGCGTCCGGTGACCGGGGTCAGCCCAGTTCCTCCGGCACCGCGGCGATCCGCGCCGCGCGCAGCCAGGCCGAGACGCCGGCATCGGCGGTCAGCACCGCGAAGGGAATGGCCAGCAGCAGGCTCGCCAGGACGGGCAGGGCGAGCAGCAATGCCACGGCCGATGTCGTGGCGAAGAGCAGCGCCAGCCCGGCGCCGAGCGCGGCCTGCGGCCAGAACAGGCGCGCGGCATCGCCCCAGCGGACGCCGCGGTCGTCGCGGTTCTGCGGTGCCCAGCCCATGCGGCGGCCAAAGGGTAGGGCGGCCAGGAAAAGCGCCTGGTGCAGGATCCGCGCCGGTTCGAACAGGGCGGTGAACAGGATCTCGGCCACCACGCCCTTCGCGAAGGCGCACCGCCCGCCATAGCGCGCCGCGAGGGCGGGCTTCAGCAGCACCTCGGCATAGCCGAGCAGCTTCGGCGCGTAGAAGCAGAACCAGGTGGCAAGCAGCAGCAGCGCCAGCAGGTCCATCGGCGTGCCGGCGCCGGCGCCGGTCGCGGCATTCAGCGCGGCGAGCAGCAGGATCAGCGCCCAAAGCGGCGCGCCGAAGAACAGCAGGATGGCCTGCACCAGTTGCCAGCGCGCCATCGCCGTCAGGCCCGGCAGCTTCAGCAGCTGCCAGTACTGCATGTTGCCCGCCGCCCAGCGCAGGTCGCGGGTGACGAATTCCGGCATGGCGGGCGGATTGCCTTCCTGGCTGCCATCCTCGGCGGTCAGCACGCGCACCTTCCAGCCGGCGGCATGCAGGCGCGTCGCTTCCACCTGGTCGTGGCTGAGGATGTGACTGCCATCGGGCAGCGCTTCCAGCCGGCAATGGGTGCGGAAGGGCGCGATGCGGATGATGGCGTTGTGACCCCAATAGGGGCCTTCGTCGCCTTGCCACCAGGCCTGACCGGTGCCCCAGCTCCGCATCCCGGCGCGCATGCCGAACTGGAAGAGGCGCGGGAAGGCGGCCGCCGCCGGGCGGCCGACGATCATCTGCTGCAGGATCGCGAGCCGGTCATCGGCCTCCATGCAGGCAACGAGGCGGAGCACCGCCGCCGGCGACATGCGGCTATCGGCATCGAGGCAGAGGAAATACCTGGCCTCGCCGGCCTGGTGATCGAGGAAGTCCATGACATTGCCGGCCTTGAAGCCGGTGTTGCGCGGGCGGCGGCGGTAGCGCACCGCGATGCCGCCCGCCGGCCGGGCCGCGATGAAGGCGGCGGCGGCCGCTTCCTCAGCCGCCGCGACGGCGGCGTCCTGGGTGTCGGACAGGATATGCAGCGCGAAGCGGTCCGCCACGCCCTGGGCTTCCAGCCCGTCGAGCAGGGCCGCGAGCGGCGGCAGCACCGCGCCCATATCCTCGTTGCGGATGCAGATACCGAGTGCGGTCAGCGCACCGGGCCGGCCAGGCTTCACCGCGCGCAGCGCCGGCAGCACGGCGGCCACCGGATCGCGCACGCCCATCAGGATGGCGAAGCCCACGATCGCGTTCGCGGCCGACAGCGCCGACCAGGGCAGGGTGCCGGCGAAGGCGATGAGCATCGCCACTTCGAACGCGCTCCAGCCGCCGCCCGCCAGGACCCGGGCGGCGACGGCCAGGAGACCCGCGGTGATGACGAGGGCGAGCAGGGCGAAGAGCAGGCGCCGCAGCGCCACGGGTTCGGACGGGATCACGGCGCCGGTGTATCCCGCGATCGCGGCAGCAAAAAGAAAGCCCTCGCGAAGTCGGCCCCGGCTGTCCGCACGGGGATCATGGCGTCCTGCCGTGTCCTTGCCGGAAGATTGGCATTTCGACAGACAGCACGCCGGGAATTGAAGGCCGCCCCGCTGACAGCCACGCTCGCCCGGCGTGATCATGCAGCGCCGGTATTGAACCTGTCCGTGAGGAGTATGGCGCCATGCGCGCATCGGGTTGGACGCGATTCCTGCCGTTCTGGGCCGCCTGCGGGATGCTGGCCGCCACCGCGCCGGCGTTCGGCGCCGGGGCGTCGCTGGAATGGCTGCTGCGCAGCGGCGACGCCGGGCCGCTGCTGGCCTGGGAAGAACCCCAGACCGACATGCAGCCGCTGCTCTTCGCCTGTGACGCCGATCGCCGGGTGGTGAGCATCAGCTTGGTGCATGAGCCGGAGGGCGCGCAGGACCCGATGACGGTCGATACCAGCTGGTCCTCGGAAGGCGGCCACATGCAGCTGGCCATGCAGGGTCATCGCATCGAACTCGATGACCGGTTCGTCCTGACCACGGAGACGCCGCTGACGCCGGAGCTCGGCCGGCTGCTGGCCGAGGGACGCGTGCTGCGCATCGCGATCGGCGGCCATGAGGAGATCATCCCGCTGGAAGGCTCGGCGCATGGCGTCGCCACGCTGCGCGAGCAATGCGCACCGCGCTGAAGGCCAGGCCCGGGGCGCTCCCCTGCGGCAGGGAGCGCTCCGCCAGGTTCAGGATGCGCTGCCGGCCTGCGCCTTCATGCCCCGCCGCGCCGCCCAGGCGTTGAAGACGC
>DASYDR010000363.1:0-18614 GCA_036499545.1 Roseomonas sp.
ATCCGGGGCGCGGGCAAGCACTTCCAGGCCGGCGCCGATCTCGATTGGCTGGCCCGCGCCGCCACCTATACGCCGGAGCAGGCCTACCGTGCCTCGATGGGCACGACCCGGGCCATGCAGCTGCTCAACGAATTCCACCGGCCGACCTTCGCGCTGATCCATGGTGCCTGCTTCGGCGGCGGCTGCGGCATGGTGTGTTGCGTCGATGTCGCTTTGGCGACACCGGATGCCATCTTCGGCCTGACCGAAGTCCGGGTCGGAGTCGCACCGACCCCGATCTCCACCCACATGGTCAACGCCATGGGCCTGCGCCACACCCGCCGCTACGCCCTGACGGGGGAACGTTTCGGCGCCGCGGAGGCGCTGCGCATCGGCCTGGTGCACGAGGTGGTGGAGAAGGACGGCATCGATGGCCGCCTGGCCACGATCCTGGACGAGACCATGCTGTCCGCCCCCGGCGCCATCGCCATCACCAAGGACAGCTTCCTGGCCGCCAACGGCCTGACGCTCGATCCCCGCCAGATGGCGATGCTCGCCCATGAAAGCTGGACGCAGCGTGCCTCCGCGGAGGGGCGCGAGGGGCTGGCGGCATTCCGCGAAAAGCGGCGTCCGAGCTGGTATAAATAGGCACGCGGGGCCAACGATCGCCCGACAACCCAAGGTAGTTGTCGGACGGACTGTCATCGAAGCTTCATCGTTTTGCAATCCGGTGGTCTTCCCACCGACCTAGAAGGCCTGCGCAAGGCGGCCTCCCCCCTTCCCCCCAGAGGGGATCCGCCAAACAGTCACGGAGATTAAGACGGTGAACAGGCGGTCCTTCCTTCTCGCGTCCGGTGCTGCGACCCTCGCGGTGCCTGCGTTTCCGGCCTTCGCTCAGGCGGCGTCCATCACCGGCGCCGGCGCCAGCTTTCCCCGCCCGGTCTATGAGCGCTGGGGCCAGGCGGCGCGTGAGCCGCTCGGCATCACCCTCAACTACCAGTCGATCGGCTCGGGCGGCGGCATCAACCAGATCACCAACCGCACCGTCGATTTCGGCGCCTCCGACGCCCCGCTGACGGCGGCGCAGCTCACCGAAGGCAAGCTGCTGCAGTTCCCGACGGTGATGGGCTCGGTCGTCCTCATCGTGAACATCCCGGGCGTCGCCGCCGATGCGCTGCGCCTGACGCCGGAAGTGCTGGCCGAGCTGTTCCTCGGCCGCATCACCCGCTGGAACGACGCGAAGCTCGTCGAGCTGAACCGCGACATCCGCCTGCCGAACCTGCCGGTCTCGCCGACCTATCGCGCCGACGCCTCCGGCACGACCTTCGTCTTCACCACCTACCTCTCGCGCGTTTCCGAGGCGTTCAAGAACGGCCCGGGCGCTGCGACCTCGGTCCAGTGGCCGGTCGGCAACGGCGCCCGCGGCAATGAGGGCGTGGCGAATGCGGTCCGCAACACCCCGGGCGCGATCGGCTACACCGAGAATGCCTATGCGACGGTGAACCGCCTGATCACCACCCAGCTCCGCAACAAGGCCGGCCAGTTCGTCCGCCCGACGATGGAAGCCTTCCAGGCAGCGGCGTCCGCCGCCGACTGGAACGCGCCGAACTTCGCGGCCGACCTGATCGACCTCGGCGGCGCCACCGTGTGGCCGATCGTCTCGCCGACCTTCATCCTGCTGCCGACCAACCCGGCCGCGGACAAGGTGACCGGCAGCCTGAACTCCATGAAGTTCTTCGACTGGTGCTACAAGAACGGTGGCGAAGCGGCCCGCCGCCTCGAATACATCGCCCTGCCGACCGAAGTGCAGGACCGCATCCGCGCCGCCTGGCGCGCGGAAGTGAAGAACCCGAGCGGCCAGCCGATCTGGACCGCCTGAAGCTGACCGGCTGGGGCGCGCCCTGACCGGCGCGCCCCGGTCCCCTACTCCGACCACAAGGATCCCCCGCTTGAGCCAGGCCGTGATCGGCGCCGACGCGCCCCCCGCCCCCGCCGGACGCAAGACCGCCGGCCTCCTGGGCGACACCATCTTCGAATGGCTCTGCCGCGGCGCCGGCATCCTGGTGCTGTTGATCCTCGGCGCCATCATCCTGACGCTCTTCATCGGCGGCCTGCCCGCCTTCCAGCATTTCGGCTTCGAATTTCTCTGGAGCACAGACTGGAACCCGGTCGCGGGGCGCGAGAGCTACGGCGCCTTCATCTCCATCTTCGGCACCGTCGTCAGCGCGGTGCTTGCCATCGTCTTCGCCGTGCCGCTCGCCTTCGGCATCGCCTTCTTCCTGACCGAGCTGGCGCCGGAATGGATGAAGCGCCCGGTCGGTACCGCGATCGAGCTGCTGGCCGCCGTGCCGTCCATCATCTTCGGCATGTGGGGCCTCTTCATCCTGGTTCCCTTCGTGCAGCAATACATCCAGCTCGGCTTCGGCGAGACGCTGGGCGAGCTGCCGCTGATCGGCTTCCTCTTCGCCTCCCACAGCTTCACCGGCACTTCCCTCTTCGCCGCGGCGCTGGTGCTGGCGATCATGATCCTGCCCTTCATCGCGGCCACCATGCGCGACGTGTTCAGCCAGGTGCCGCCGGTGTTCAAGGAAAGCGCCTACGGCCTCGGCGCCACCCGCTGGGAAGTGGTGCGCAACGTGGTGCTGCCCTACACCCGCACCTCGGTCGTCGGCGGCATCATGCTCGGCCTCGGCCGCGCCCTCGGCGAGACCATGGCGGTCACCTTCGTGATCGGCAACGCCAACCGCCTGGCCACCTCCCTCTTCGACCCGTCCACGACGATCGCGTCCGTGGTCGCGATGGAGTTCCCGGAAAGCCTGATGGGCAGCCTCAAGCAGTCCTCGCTGCTGGCGCTCGGCTTCCTGCTCTTCGTCATCTCCTTCCTCGTGCTCGCCGCCTCGCGCTACCTGCTGCGCTCGCGGCTGAAGGCCTGATCCGATGAGTGCGACCTCGATGATCCCCGCCGCGCCGGTCAAGAACCTGGACGTGGCCCGCAGCCTGGGCGCCCGCCGGCGTTTGATGGATACGGTGATCCGCTACCTCTGCATCCTGGCGACGGTGGCCGGCCTGTTCTTCCTGGCCTCCATCCTGTTCACGCTGTTGTGGCGCGGCATCCCGGCGCTCGATCTGCACGTCTTCACCGCAACGTTCGAGCCCACCACCTATGGCGATGACACCGCGCCCCGCGGCGGCCTCTACCACGCCATCACCGGCAGCTTGATCCAGGTGATCCTGGCGACGCTGATCGGTACCCCGATCGGCCTGCTGGTAGGCACCTACCTGGCCGAATATGCCCGCGGCTCCGCGCTCGGCAACCTGATCCGCTTCGTCTCCGACGTGCTGCTCTCGGCGCCCTCGATCCTGATCGGCCTGTTCATCTACCAGCTCGTCGTGCTGCCGATGGGCGGCTTCTCCGGCATCGCCGGCGTGCTGGCACTGGCCGTGATCGTCATCCCGGTGGTGGTCCGCACGACCGAGGACATGCTGACGCTGATCCCCAACACGCTGCGCGAAGCGGTGATGGGCCTCGGCGCGCCCAAGTGGAAGATGATCATGCTGGTCTGCTACAAGGCGGCCATGTCGGGCATCGTCACCGGCGTGCTGCTGGCCATCGCCCGGATCGCGGGTGAGACGGCGCCGCTGCTGCTGACCTCCTTCGGCAACAACATCTCCTCCTTCGATCTCGGCACCTCGATGGCATCCCTGCCGATCTCGATCTACCAGCAGGCCAATTCCGGCTATCCGGACCTGATCGCGATCGCCTGGACCGGGGCGCTGATCGTCACGCTGGGCGTGCTGGCCATCAACGTCGTCGCCCGTACCGTGCTCAAGAGCCGCGGCTGACAAGGGAACCAAGACCCATGAGCTCCTCCACCGAGACCGCCGTGAACGACGCCAGCGCCAGCTTCGGCGGCCTGCAGGCCCGCTCCGACGTCGCCATCAACAGCACCGCCCGGGTGTCCGTCCGCAACCTCGACTTCTTCTACGGTGAGTCGAAGGCGCTGAAGTCGATCAACTTCGACCTGCCGGAAAAGCAGGTGACGGGCATGATCGGCCCCTCCGGCTGCGGCAAGTCCACGCTGCTGCGCGTCCTGAACCGGATGTACAGCCTCTACCCCGGCCAGCGCGCCACCGGCGAGGTGCTGATGGACGGGCGCAACATGATCGCGCCGTCCGTCGACGTGAACGAGCTGCGCGCCAAGGTCGGCATGGTCTTCCAGAAGCCGACCCCCTTCCCGATGTCGATCTATGACAACATCGCCTTCGGCATCAAACTGCATGAGCGCCTGCCCAAGGCGCAGATGGACGAGCGTATCGAATGGGCGCTGTCCCGCGCCGCCATCTGGGACGAGGTGAAGGACCGGCTGGACCGTTCCGCCCTCGGCCTCTCGGGCGGCCAGCAGCAACGCCTCTGCATCGCCCGCACCATCGCGGTGCGGCCGGAGGTGATCCTGTTCGACGAGCCGACCTCGGCGCTCGATCCGATCTCGACGCTGAAGATCGAAGAGCTGATCGACGAGTTGAAGCGCGACTTCACGATCGCCATCGTGACCCACAACATGCAGCAGGCCGCCCGCTGCGCCGACCAGGTCGCCTTCTTCTATCTGGGTGAGATGGTGGAAATCGCGCCCGCCGCCCAGATGTTCACCGCGCCGAAGCAAAAGCGGACCCAGGAATACATCACCGGCCGGTTCGGCTGAGCAAGGGTCCCAAGGAGATGTCCCAGGAGATGCCGGAACACATGGTCCGCAGCTACGACGAAGACCTGAAGCGCCTGCGCGACATGGTCGCCCGCATGGGCGGCCTGGCCGAGCAGCAGGTGGCCGATGCCACCACCGCCCTGGCGCGCCGCGACAGCGAGCTGGCGGCCGAGGTCGTCAAGCGCGACGGCCAGCTCGACCAGCTGGAGCGCGAGATCGAGGCCTTCTGCGTGCGCCTGCTGGCGCTGCGCCAGCCCATGGCCGCGGATCTGCGCCTCATCGTGGCCACGATGAAGATCAGCCACGATCTGGAGCGGATCGGCGACTACGCCCGCAATGGCGCCAAGCGCGCCATCGTGCTGGCGACGCTGCCGACGATCGGCAGCCTCAACGGCTTTACCCGCATGGCGCGCCTGGTGCAGGAAAACCTGACCGCCGCGATCGACGCGCTGGTGCAGGACGATGCCGAAGCCGCGGCCCGGGTCTGGGGCGCCGACGAGCCGGTGGATGACATCTACAACGGCATCTTCCGCGAGCTGCTGACCCATATGATGGAGGATCCGCGCAACATCACCGGCGCGACCCACCTCCTCTTCATCGCCAAGAACCTCGAGCGCATCGGCGACCACGCGACCAATATCGCGGAGACGGTGCATTACGCGGTGCGCGGCGACAGCCTGCCCGAGGATCGCCCGAAGTCGGACAGTTCCGCCTTCGCCGTGGTCCGCCCGCCTGAAGCCTGAAAGGCCAGACACGCATGTCCCTCGCCCTGACCGGCGGCGCGGCGCGGCCCACCATCCTCGTGGTCGAGGATGAGGCCCCGCTCCTCACCCTCATGCGCTATAATCTCGAGAAGCAGGGCTTCGCCGTCGAGGAAGCAACCGACGGGCAGGAAGCCCTGCTGCGGGTCGCCGAGGCGAAGCCGGATCTCGTGCTGCTCGACTGGATGCTGCCGGCGATGTCAGGGCTGGAGGTCTGCCGCCAGCTCCGGCGCCGGCCGACCACGCGCGATCTGCCGATCATCATGGTCACCGCCCGCACCGAGGACCAGGATACCGTCCGCGCCCTCGATACCGGTGCCGACGACTATATCGCCAAGCCCTTCGCCATGGAGGCGCTGCTGGCCCGGATCCGCGCCCTGCTGCGCCGTTCCGGCGCGGTGCCGGAAAAGGGCACGCTGCGCTACCAGGACCTGGCCATGGACCAGGACGCGCACCGCGTCACCCGCGCCGGCCGGCCGCTGCATCTGGGGCCGACCGAATACCGGCTGCTGGAATTCTTCCTGCTGCATCCCGGTCGCGTCTTCACGCGCGAACAGGTGCTGGACGCGGTCTGGGGGCGCGACATCCATGTCGAGCCGCGCACCGTGGACGTGCATATCCGGCGGCTGCGCAAGGCCATCAACGCGCCGGGCGAGACCGACCTGATCCGCACCGTGCGCGCCGCGGGCTATGCGCTGGACGCCGAGGAAGGCTGACCACCCGTTCATTCCGGCGCTTCCGGCAAGGACGAGAAGACCGCTTCCGCCCGCTTGAAGGCCGCTTCCGCGCGGCGGCGCGCCTCCGGATCGGCGTGCCCGTCCGGATGGTAGCGCCGGCGGAAGGCCCGCCGCACCTCGGTGATCAGCCAGAGCGGCGCGTCGGCGGTGAGGAAGACGCGGTGGTGCGGGGACACGCCTTGCGGGACCCGGCGTTCCGCTTCCTCGGCGCGATACTCGGCTTCCGCCAGGCGGCGGCGCAGATGTTCGATGGTCGTGGCGGCGGCGGCCAGGGTGCCGCGCATCGCCTCCTCCCGCGCCGTGCCGTCGAGCACCGCGATGCGATGCTCGACGCTGCGCTCCAGCTTGCGCGCGCGCTGGCCGGGCCGATGCGACAATTCCTGCTGGATACGGTCGAGCACGAGGCGATTCGCGGCGTGCTGCGCCGCGTGTTCGGCAAGCTGGTCCAACGGCCAGTCGAAATGTGGGCGCGCAGCGTCCATCCGCGTCTCCGGGCAGCGCAACCTGCCATGGCGCGGATTAACCAAAGCTGAGGCACCTCTTTCCCGCCCCCCTTCGCAGCGCGGTGACACCGGGCGAAAAGGCGGCTCCTGAAGGATTGGATGCCATGCCCCTGATCACGCCCCGCCGCGCCCTGCTGGCCGGCTTCGCCGCGGCGCCGCTCGCCCGGCCCGCCCTTGCGCAGCCGGCCTGGCCGAACCGCCCGATCCGGATCATCGTGCCCTTCCCGCCCGGCGGCTCCAACGACGTGGTGGCGCGGCCGCTGGCGGAACGGCTGCAGGCGAAGCTCGGCCAGGCGGTGGTGATCGACAATCGCGCCGGCGCCGGCGGCGTGCTCGGCTCCACCACAGTCTCGCAGGCGGCCCCCGACGGCTACACGCTGATGGTCACCTCCTCCTCCTTCGCGACATCCTCGATCGTGCAGCGCACGAATTATCGCCTGCCGGAGGATTTCGAAGCCGTGGCGCTGCTGGCCAAGGCGCCCTTCTTCATCCTGACCAACCGCGACTTCCCGCCGCGCACGGTGCAGGAACTGGTGGCGGCGGCGAAGGCGGATCCCGGCGGGATCGACTACGGCTCTTCCGGCCCCGGCGGCATCAACCAGTTCATCACCGAGTATTTCTGCCTGCGCGCCGGCATCCGGATGAACCATATCCCCTATCGCGGCATGCCGCCGGCGGTGACGGACCTGATCGCCGGCAACATCAAGGTGCTGATCACCACCGTCGCCAGCGCCAACGCGCCGGCGCGGGAGGGCATGGTGAACGTGCTGGCCTATACCGCCGCCGGGCGCCCCGAAGGCAGCCGTCCCGCCCCCACCGTCCGCGAGGCCGGGATCGACTACGAGGCGGATATCTGGTGGGGCCTGTTCGGGCCGAAGGGCATGCCGCCCGAGGTCATCGCCCGTCTCAACGCCGCGTCGAACGAGGCCCTAGCCGATCCGGCGACGGAGCGCCTCATGCAGGCCGAAGGCGCCCGCCCCGCGCCGGACACCTCCGCCAACTTCGCGACCCTGCTGCGGGAGGAACTGGCCCGCTGGCGCCAGGTGGCGCAGGCCGCGAACATCCGCACGGAATAGCCGGCGCGATCCGGCGCGGCGTCACCGCGCCGGATGCACCGTCTTCCAGTGCCGCGCGATGTCGATGCGCCGGGCGATCCAGACATCACTGCGCGCCGCCAGCCAGTCCAGCAGCTTCGCCAGCCCCGCCGCGCGGCCGGGATGGGCGATGATGCGATTGTGCAGGCCGAAGCTCAGCATGCGCGGCGGATCTTCCCGCACCACGCATTCGATCGCGTTGCGGATATAGGCGAAGTACTCGTCACCGCTGGTCATGCCCTGGCGCGCGAAGCGGACATCGTTGTGGACCAGCGAATAGGGCAGGACGAGCTGGTCGCGCGCGCCGACCTTCACCCAATAGGGCAGCTCGTCATCATAGGCGTCGCTGTCGTATTCGTAGCCGGCCTCCAGCAGCAGCCGGCGGGTGGCCAGCGTCGGCGCATAGCGCGTGTACCAGCCGGCCGGCGGCACCCCGATGCAGCGCGCGATGGCGGCGGTGGCGTCGGCGATGCGCTGGCGCTCGGTCGCCTCGTCCATGCCGGCATGGATTTCCCATTTCCAGCCATGGCCGGCCACGTCCCAGCCCGCTTCCACCATCGCCGCGCAGGCTTCCGGGTTGCGCTCCAGCGCGCGCGCCACCGCGAAGACGGTGCAGGGCAGGCCACGGCGGGAGAAGATGCGGTGCAGGCGCCAGAAGCCGGCCCGGCTGCCATAGAGGAACATGCTCTCCGCGGCGAGATCCCGGCCCTTCACCGGCGCGGTGCTGCCTTCGGTCAACGCGTTCTCGGAATGCGCGTCGCCATCCGGGACCGCGGCCTCGCCACCCTCCTCGTAGTTGATGACGAAGTTCACCGCGACATGCGCGCCGCCCGGCCAGCGCGGGTCGGGCGGGTTGCGGCCATAGCCCGCGAAATCCCGCTCCCGGCCGGCATCCTGGTCGGTCATGGCAGCATCTCCGATCCCGGGACAACGCCCTTCGGCAGGCCCGCGACATGGCCGGCGATCTCGCCCGGACGCGCGAGCCAGAGCCGGTCCCGCTGATCGAGGATGCGCGCCAGCGCGTCGCGGAACGGCTTGAGGCGGGATGGCTGGCCGATGATGAAGGGGTGCAGGACGATGGAACAGACCAGCGGCCGCTTCGCCGACTGCGCCAGCATCATCGCGAACTGGTCCTCGATGAACTCGGCGAACTGGCGGCCGGTGTGGTGGCGCGCGATCATCGCCGGGCTGTCATTCACCTCGACCGAATAGGGGACCGAGAGGATCGGGCCGGCGCGGGTCGTCATCCAGAAGGGCTGGTCGTCGGCCGGCCAGTCCATGACGTAGGAGAAGCCCTCCTCCTTCAGCAGGTCGAGGGTGGCGGCGGATTGCGCGACATAGGGGCCGAGCCAGCCCCGCGGCGGCGTGCCGGCATGGTGGGCCAGCACGTCGCGGCTCTCCGCGATCAGCCGGCGCTCGTCCTCTTCCCACATCCCGTCCTGGCGTTCGGAATTGGTGCGGCCATGGCCCACGAATTCATCGCCGCGCGCGACCAGCGCCGGGCCGATCTCCGGGCAGGCGTCCAGCACCGCGGTGTTGATGTTGTGGGCCGCCGGAACGCCAAGCTCGTCCAGCACCTCGAGCATGTTCCAGAGGCCGACGCGGTTGCCATAGTCGCGCCAGGCATAGGGGCGCTGGTTCTGCGTCGCGGTCAGCCCGGTGCTGTCGCTGCCGAGCCCGGTGCGATAGGCGAAATGCTCGATGTTGTTGCAGACGCTCAGCGCCAGCCGCGCGCCCTTCGGCCATTCATAGGTCGGACGATCCTTGATCGCGCTGTGCGCGTAGCGTCCGTGCCGCGGCAGCTTCATCGGCTCTCTCTCCCTGGTCGGGCGAAACTTCAACCCGACCAAGGTGATGCGTCAATCGCAGGCGGGGCGATGCCGCGCGGGGCCGGCGATCAGTCCGAGGTGATGCCGGTGGCGCGCACGATCGGGGTCCAGCGGTCGAATTCGTGGCGCACGAAGGCGTCGGTGTCGGCCGGCGACATCCAGATCGGCTCGGAGGCGATGCCGGTCATCCGCTCCTTCACCGCTGGCAGTTCCAGGATCTCGCGGCAGGCGGCGCCCAGCCGGTCGATGATCGGCTGCGGGGTACCGCGCGGGGCGAAGAGCCCGGTCCAGGACCGCACGGAATAGCCGGGCACCCCCTGCTCCGCGACCGTCGGCAGGTCGGGGCGGAAGCTGACCCGGGTCTCGGTGCAGACGCCCAGGATGCGGATCCGGCCATCGCTGGCGGGGCCGACCAGCGTCGGCAGGTTCATCACGGCCATCGGGATGGTGCCGGCCACCAGGTCGGTGATGGCGGCGCCGCCGCCACGATAGGGCACGTGGGTCAGCTCGGTATTGGTCATCATCCGGAACAGCTCGCCGCCGAGGTGGTTGCTGCTGCCGGTGCCGGAACTGCCGAAGGACAGGCCGCCCGGCGTCGCGCGGATCTTCGCCAGCAATTCGGGAATGCTGTTCACGCCGGTCGAGGGGTGCACCGCGATCGCGTTCGGCACGTCGACCCACATGGCGACGCCGGCCAGCGCCTCACGCGGGTCATAGCCGAGATCGGGCGAGATCAGGGCATGGAAGACGTGGTTCGACGCGGAGGAGACCAGCATCTGGTAGCCGTCCGGCCGGCCGCGGGCGACCAGGCCCATGCCGATATTGCCGCCGCCGCCGGCGCGGTTCTCGATGACGAAATTCTGCCCGAACTTCTCGAACAGATGCGGCGCCAGCACGCGGGCGACGACGTCGTTGGAGCCGCCGGGCGCCCAGGGCACGATCATCGAGATCGGGCGCACCGGCCAATTGGCCTGGGCCTGGGCCGCGCGGGCAAGGAAGGGCGTGGCGAGCGTCGCGCCGAGCAGGGCGCGCCGCGGGAGCCGGGTCTGGGTCATGGGCTTCACTCCCGGTGAGGATGGCTGGCGCCCCTATAGAGCAGATCCCCGGCAGGCGGAATCGCCCCGGCAGGCGAGGCCTCTGGCCGAAGCAAACGGCGGGGGCTTGGCCGATCGGCGCGCCGGGCGGAGACTGGCGCCACAGTCCAGGAGGAGTGTCCACCATGCGTCTCGTCATCATCCCCGGCGACGGCATCGGCCCCGAGATCACGGCGGCGACGCGCGCCATCCTCGACGCCGCCGATGCCCGCTTCGGCCTCGGCCTCACCTATGAGGAGGTGGATGCCGGCAACGAGGCCATGAAGCGCCACGGCCAGAGCATTCCCGACGGCACGCTGGAACGGGTGCAGGCGGCCGACGGGCTGGTGATGGGGCCGATGGATTCCATCCATCTCGGCGATCCCGCCAAGGGCGAGGTGAACCCTTCCGCCTATTTCCGCCGCGGGCTCGATCTCTACGCCAATATCCGCCCGGCGCGGACCTATGACGGCGTCGCCAACCCGCTGTCGAAAAGCTTCGACCTGGTGGTGGTGCGCGAGAACACCGAGGGCTTCTACGCCGACCGCAACATGGAAGAAGGCAATGCCGAGATCCGGGTGACGCCGGAAGTCGTGGTCTCGATGCGCCGGATCACCAAGCTCTGCTGCGACCGCATCGCGCGCGCCGCCTTCCGCCTGGCGGCGACGCGGCGGAAGCAGGTGACGGCCGTGCACAAGGCCAATGTGCTGCGCAAGGGCGACGGCATGTTCCTCGACAGTTGCCGCACCGCCGCGAAGGACTTCCCCGGCATCGCGCTGAACGAGGTGATCGTCGATGCCATGGCGGCGCATCTGGTGCGCGACCCGGCGCGCTACGACGTCATCGTCACCACCAACATGTTCGGCGACATCCTGTCCGACCTGACGGCGGAGCTTTCCGGCAGCATCGGGCTTGGCGGTTCGATCAATGCCGGGGACCGCTACGGCATGGCGCAGGCGGCGCATGGCTCGGCGCCCGATATCGCCGGGCAGGACAAGGCGAACCCGGTCTCGCTGATCCTCTCCGCGGCCCAGCTCCTCGCCTGGCACGGCGAGCGCACCGGCAAGAACGCCTATGCCAGCGCCGCCGCCGCGATCGAAAGCGCGGTCGCCGGCGCGGTCGCGGCCGGCGAGGCGACCCGCGATGTCGGCGGCCGCCTCGGCACCCGGGAGACGGGTCGCGCCATGGCCGCGCGCGTGTAGGCGCGATCAGGCAGGAAGGGCGCGCCATACCGAAGGGATCCCGCCATGAATGAGACGCGCCTGTCCTCCCTGCTCAGCGCCAATGCCGGCTATGTCGATACGGCCGGCTTCCTGGCCCTGCATGGCCTGTTCACCGCGCATGTCACCGGCAATTTCGTGACCCTGGGCGCGGCGCTGGCCTTCGGCGCTTCCGGCATCGCGGCCAAGCTGCTGGCGCTGCCGGTCTTCTGCCTGGTGATCGCGCTGGTGCGGCTGGCCGGCGCGGCCCTGGCCAGCCGCGGTGGGCCCGTGCTGCCGGCGCTGCTCGGCACCAAGGTCCTGCTGCTGGCGCTGGGCGGCCTGCTGGCCGTGGTGTTCGGGCGCTTCCCGGAAGGCGATGGCTGGCCGGGGATCCTGACCGGCATGGTCCTGGTGGCGGCCATGGCGGTGCAGAACGGCGTGCACCGCATCCACCTCGGTACCATGCCGCCGACGACCCTGATGACCGGCAGCACCACGCAGATCGTCATCGACGCCGTCGACCTGCTGCGCGGCCTGCCCGGGGACAAGGCCGCCGCCACCCGCGCCCGCATCCGCAAGCTCGGCAACAGCGTGCTGTCCTTCGCGGCCGGCTGCGCCGCGGCGGCGCTGCTGTTCTACCTCATCGGCAACTGGTGCTTCCTGTTGCCGCCGCTGATCGGCGCCGCGGCGGCGCGGATCGCCATCGCCGATCAGCCCGCCGCGCCGTAGCGGGCAAGGTCCGGCAGCGGCCGGCCGAAGCCGGCCTGGCCGCCCAGGATCGCCTCGACGGCCAGCGCGATGCGGAGCAGCCGGATGTCGTCGCGGTAGCGGCCGATCAGGTTGATGCCGAAAGGCATGCCGTCGCGGCCGCGCCCGGCCACGATGGTCGCGGTCGGATGCGCGGTCCAGGTGATCGGCGTGTTGATGTTCGACTTCGGCATCCGGTCGAAATCATACTCGCTGTTGCCGAAACGGGCATTGTCGGCCTTCAGCGCCGCTTCCCGCCGATTGACCGCCTCGACGGTCGGCAGCGGCTCCGACGCGCCCGGGGTGATCAGCACGTCATGATCCTGGAGCAGCGTGGCCAGGGCCCGGAAGGCGCGGGTCTGGTCGCGCTGCGCCTCCGCGATCATGCGGGCCGAAGCGGCGAAGCCACGGCGCAGGTCGACGTTCTTCTGCGGCGTCAGCGTCTCCGGCGCCGTCGCATGCACATCGCCATAGGCCACCAGATAGGCGAGCGTGCGCAGCACATAGAAGGCCCGGGTGATCGGGCCCAGATCCGGCGTCACCCATTCGACGCGGCCGACATGCGGCGCGATCGCCGCGATCACCTCCTCGAAGCGCGCCCGGATGCCGTCATCCACGGCGACGCAGCCGAGATCGGCGGACACGGCGACCCTGAGCGTCCCGGCCCGTTCCGGCACCGGGTCCAGCAGCGGCGCGATATCGGGGTTCCAGTCGAAGGGGTCCAGCGGGCTGGCGCAGATCATGCCCGCCAGGAGCAGCATCACGTCCGCCGTCGAGCGTGCCATCGGCCCGATCACCGAGGAAACGTCGAAGCCGAGCGCCAGGCCCGGATGCGCGATCAGGCCCGGGCTCGGCCGCAGCCCGGCGACGCCGTTGCCGGCAGCGGGGCCGCGGATGCTGCCGCCCATGTCGGACCCGGTCGCCAGCGGCACCATCCCGGCCGACAGTGCCACCGCCGTGCCGCCGGAGGAGCCCAGGCACGACAGGGCCGGATCATGCGCGTTGCGGGTCAGCCCATAGACGGGATTCTGGGAGGTGCCGCCCTGCAGCAGCTCCGGGATGTTCGTCTTGCCGATGACGATGCCGCCAGCCGCACGGATCGCCGCGATGGCGGGCGCATCCTCGGCCGCGATCCGCTCGGCGAAGAGCGGGCTGCCCATCGTCGTGTGCAGCCCCGCGACGGATGTCGATTCCTTCACGCCGACCGGCAGGCCGGCGAGCGGCGGCAGGGCATCGCCCCGCATCATCGCGGCCTCCGCCGCCGCGGCCTCCCGCTCCGCGCGGTCCCAGCACATCTCCACGAAAGCGTTGAGGTGCGGGTTCAGGCGGTCGATGCGGGCGCGGACCGCCGCCAGCAATTCCCGCGGCGACAGCGCGCGGGCCAGGATCTGCCGGCGCAGTTCGACCGCGGGGAGATCGGTTGGATCCATGGGACGACGCTCCTGATGCCGCGCCCAGACTAGGCCTGGCTATCGCCGTGTACATCCCGGCCCGGCAGCGGGAGTTGCGCCGACACCGCCGGCTTTGCTTGGATGGCGGACGGGGCACCTGCCAGCCGCGGCCCGCCTGACAGAGTGAGGGACCCGATGACCTTCGGAAATGACGCGTCCGCCCGGACGTTCAAGCGCCGCGATCTGGTGCTGGGCGCCGCGGCGATCGGCCTGGCCCGGCCGGCGCTGGCGCAGCCGGCTGCGGCCCGGGTGCTGAAATACGTGCCGCAATCCGACCTGACGGTGCTCGATCCGGTCGTCACCACCGCCTACATCACGCGCACCCATGCGCTGATGGTCTATGACCAGCTTTATGGCCTGGACAGCCAACTGCGGCCGCAACCGCAGATGGTCGAAGGCCACACCGTCGACCAGGACGGCAAGCTGTGGACCTTCCGTCTGCGCGAAGGGCTGCTGTTCCATGATGGGGAACCGGTCCGCGGCCGCGACTGCGTCGCGTCCATCCGGCGCTGGGCGCAGCGCGACGCGCTCGGCCAGATGCTGCTGAGCCGCACCGTCGAAATGACGGCACCCGATGACCGCAGCTTCACCATCCGCCTGCAGCGCCCTTTCGGCCCGATGCTGGAAACCCTGGCGAAAATCGGCCCTTCCGCCCTCTTCATCATGCCGGAACGCTTCGCCGCGACCGATCCTTCCCGCCCGATCACCGAGGCGATCGGCAGCGGCCCCTTCCGCTTCCTGCCCAATGAACGCATCGTCGGCGCCCGCGTCGCCTATGAGCGCAACCCCGCCTATCGCCCGCGCGAGGGCGGCGAGGTGGATTGGGCGGCCGGCCCCAAGCAGGTCTTCTTCGACCGCGTCGAATGGGCCGTCATGCCCGATGCCGGCACCGCCGCCGCGGCGCTGCGCAACGGCGAGGTCGATTGGTGGGAGAACCCGCCGAACGACCTGCTGCCGGTGCTGCGGCGCTCACGCGACGTGGTGGTACAGCGCGCCAGCCAGCTCGGCATCTTCGGCACCGGCGTGTTCAACTGCCTGCATCCGCCCTTCGACAAGCCGGCGGTGCGCCGCGCCGTGCTGGGGGCGATGAGCCAGGCGGATTTCATGACCGCCTGCGCCGGCGCCGATCCCGGTCTCTGGAGCGCCGGCATCGGCGTCTTCACCCCGGGCACGCCGCTGGCGAATGCGGCCGGGATCGAGGCGATCACCGGGCCGCGCGACATCGAGCGGTCCCGCCGGGAGGTGCGGGAGGCCGGCTATAACGGGGAAAGGGTGGTGCTGATGGCGCCCTCGGACCAGCCGGTGCTGACGGCGCTCGCGGAAGTCGGGCGCGACCTGCTGGTGCGGCTGGGCATGAATGTCGATTATGTGGTCTCCGACTGGGGCACGCTGGTGCAGCGCCGTGCCAAGAAGGAACCGCCGAGCCAGGGCGGCTGGAGCATGTTCCACACCACCTGGAACGGGCTCGACGGCATCAACCCCGGCGTCATGCAGTTCCTGCGGGCCAATGGCGACGGCGCCTGGTTCGGCTGGCCCACGGTGCCGGCGCTGGATGCCGCCCGCGCCGCCTGGTTCGACGCCCCGGACATGGCGGCGCAGCGCGGCATCGCGGAACGGATCCAGCGGATCGTGTTCGACGAAGCGCCCTACCTGCCGACCGGCCAGTATTTCGGCTTCAGCGCCTGGCGGCGCGACATCAGCGGCACGATCCCGGCGATCTACGCTTTCTGGAATGCCCGGCGGAGTTGAACCGCCGGCGCCTTCCGGGCCGCGATGGCATGCCCTGACGACGGCAGACGCGATATAATTGACGCGAACCGATCCCGTGGTTGTAAGACCACTGGCGACATCGCGAACCGGATCGCTCGCCAGAATGACACTCGTCCAACGCCTGATTGTTCTGGTGACGATCGTCCTTCTGCCGTTGGCGGCGGTCGAGCAGTACAATGCCGGCAGGCTCGAGGCGGAACGGGAGGCGCAGATCGAGCGGGATGCCCAGCGCATCCTGGGCGCGGTCCGGGCCGAGGAAAGCCGGCTTGTCGACAATGTCAGCGAAATTCTCGTGCTGGCGGCCAAGGACGCGCCGGCCGCCGCCGCCTCCCGGGAGGCATGCGCCAATCTCGTCTCGGATCAGCGGCCGCCCTGGCTGCTGCTCAGCGTTGCCGACGCCAGCGGGATGGTGCGCTGCGCGCGCACCCGCAGCGAACTCGGCGCCGATCTGTCGCCCCGCCCCGAAGTCGCCGAGGCCCTCCGCTCCCGCGCGATCGCCATCGGCGACATCCAGATGGGCCCCTTCATGGAACGGCCCCATCTCCCCCTGGCCCTCGGCTGGGCGGCGGAAGGGGCGAGCGGTGTCGTACTGGCGGCCGTCGACCTCGAACGCCTCGCCCGGGCCTTCTCCCAGGACCCCTTGCCGGCGGATGCCGCCTTCCTGATCGCCGACCGGAGCGGGCGCATCGTCGCTGCCATTCCCGATGGCCGTTCACGGGTGGGGGAGATCCTGCCGCCGCAGGTCCTGCGCCTGGCCACCACCGAAGCCTCCGGCATCGCGCGCGCCCGATGGCTCGACGGCTCCGAACGCGTGATCGCCTATATGCCGGTCGACGCGACCCCGGTGCGCGGCACCTCGATCATGGTCGGCATCTCCCGCACGGAGGCGATGGCGCCGCTGCAGGCCGCGTCCCGGCTGGCCGGGCTGCTGTTCCTGGCCACGCTGCTCACCTCCGTCTGCCTTGCCTGGTGGTGCGGCGTCACCTTCATCCGCAGGCCCATCCGCCTGCTGACCGAAGCGGCCCGGCACATGCGCATCGGGGAACGCGGGGCGCGGGCGCGGATCGGCGGGCGGACCGAGCTCGCCGCGCTGGGGGCCGAGTTCGACAGCATGGCGGAAGCCATCGAGGCGGGCGAACGCCGCGCCGAGCTGGCGGATCGCGAGAAGACCCGCTTCCTGGCGGCGGCGAGCCACGACCTGCGACAACCCCTGCAGGCGGCGCTGATGTTCTCGCACATCGTCGAACGGCATCTGGCGGACAAGCCGCGGGGGCGCGAAGCCGCGACCAAGCTCGCGCAGACCCTCGACGACATGCGCGAGCTGCTCGACAGCCTGATGGACGTGTCCCGCATGGATGCGGGGCTGGTGCCGCCCAAGGTCTCGGACTTCGCGATCCGCCCCCTTCTGGAACGCGTCGCCTCGGCCTCGCTCGCCACGGCCGAAGCCAAGGGCCTGGTCCTGGCGGTCACCGGGGCCGAGGTGATCGTCCGCAGCGACCCGGCGATCCTCGGGCGCATCCTGCGCAACCTCGTCGAGAATGCCGTGCGCTACACGGAACGGGGGCGCGTCCTGATCAGCAGCAGCCCGGCCGGCGACCGGCTGGGCATCGAGGTCAGCGACACCGGTCCCGGCATCCCGGAACACCAGCGCGAACTCATCTGGGAGGAGTTCCAGCAGCTGGACCGGAATCCGGAGCGGGATCGCCGCGCCGGGCTCGGTCTCGGCCTGTCGATCGTCCGCCGGCTGGTGAAGCTGCTGGGCCATGAGATCAGGCTGACATCCACGATCGGCCAGGGCACGACCTTCACCCTGGAACTGCCGCTCGTCTCCGTGCTGGACGACGGGCGCGAGATGCGGACCGACATCGCGACGCTGGCACCGGCGGCGCTGGGCAAGCCGGCCCGCGTCGCCATTCACGGGCCGAACGGGCCGGTCGTGCTGCTGATCGAGGATGACGTGGACATCCTCGTCGGCCTGCGGGACGCGATGGTCGCACAGGGATACCGGGTATTGGCGGCGCGCGAAGCGGACCAGGCGGTCACCCTGGCCCGGGCCAAATCGGGTCCGACGCCCGATTTCATCATCGCCGACTACCGGCTGGGCGGCGGCGCGGTCGGCACCGACGTGGTGAAGGCGGTGCGGGCGGCGACCGGCCGCCAGCAGCCGGGCATGCTCCTCACCGGCGAGAGCGGCATCGAGCCCTATACGGCGGCCAGGGCGGTCGGGATCGCGGTCCTGCGCAAGCCGGTGGCGGCCAGCCAGATCTTCGATGCGCTGAACACGATGGCGCACATCGAAGCCTGACAAGGCGTGCGGCTTTGTCTTGCCTTCACCGCACTGTGAACGGTATCCCTCGCACGCGCGAAGGAGTTCTGGATGCTGCGGACTACGCGGTCGCTGGGCACCCTGCTGCTCGTCGCTCTCTCGGGCTGCGCCACGCAGCTGGCTGCCATCGACGGTCCCGCCGGGCGGGCCGAGCTGCTCCGCACCGCCGGCACGCTGTCGGTGCGCATCGATGATGGCAGGGCCGTGTCGCTCAATGGCCTGACCGATGCGCATCTCGTCGGCATCCTGGCCGTCGGCGAGGAGCGGGTCGCTGTCGTCGCGGGCACGGCGGAAGGCTGCCAGCAGGCGCAGGCGCTCGTCATCGCGCCGCGCACCGGCGATCCCCGCGCGCTATGGCTGCCCGACTGCGACCATACCTTCACCTTCGCCGCCGCCGGGACGCAGTTGCTGGCGACCCATCTCCACGGCAATGGGGCGCGGC
>DASYDR010000364.1:0-31245 GCA_036499545.1 Roseomonas sp.
GTGGCGCTGGTGCTCGGGGCAGAAGGCGGCGGGCTCCGGCGCCTGCAGCGGGAGACCTGCGACGAGTTGGCCCGGCTGCCGATCGATGCGCGGATGGAGAGCCTCAATGTCTCCAACGCCGCCGCGGTGGCGCTCTATGAATTCGCACGCGGATAAGGGAGGACAAGACATGACGGCAGCCCGTGATGCCATCCTGGCCGCCAGGCGCGATCGGGTCGTGCTGGCGCCGCTCGGTGCCCTGGCGCCGGCGGATGAAGCAGCCGGCTATGCCCTGCAGCAGCAGGTGGCGACGGCGTTGAAGGCGGTGCCGCCGGCCGGCTTCAAGATCGGCGCCACCGCCCTGGCCATGCAGGCCTATCTCGGCCTGACCGCGCCGCTGTCGGGCTTCGTCGCCAAGGAGGGCCTGCACCCCGCCGGCGCCACCTTGCGCCATGCGGATTTCTTCCGGGTCGGCGTCGAATGCGAAGTGGGCATCCGGCTCGGCCGTGACATCGCGGCCGGCGCCATCACGGCGGCGCAGGCCGGCGCGGCGGTGGCGGAGGTCTTCCCGGCGATCGAGATCGTCGAGAAGCGCTATGACGACCTGGCCGCGCTCGGCGTGCCGACCCTGATCGCCGACCAGGTCTTCCATGGCGGCGGCGTCACGGGCGCGCCGGCGCCGGGCTGGCCGGATATCGATCTGGCCGCCGTGCAGGGGCGGATCACGGTCGATGGCGTGGTGAAGGGGGAGGGCGTCGGCGCCGATCTGCTCGGCCATCCGCTGAATGCGCTGGCCTGGCTGGCGGATAGCGGCGCGGCGCATGCCTTCGGCGGGCTGAAGGCCGGCCAGGTGGTGTTCCTGGGTTCGGTCACGCCGCCGATCTGGCTGGACGGCCCGGGCGCGGTCACGGTCGCCTTCGAAGGGTTGGGCACGGTCTCGCTGCGCTTCGTCTGATGACGGGACGGCCAGGATTCAGGCTTCGCTAACAGGCCCGCGTCATCCTGCGCCCGCGCCCATGCCGGGCTGGGAAGCGCCAAGACGGCGCCCGATGGATGAAACGCCATGACGCGGGCCGACTGGACCGTCCTGCCTGACGAAGTGCAGTTGTCGTTGTCGCGGGAGGCGCTGAAGCGCGCCGTCGCGACCCTCGCCGAACATGCCGAGTTGTTGGCCGAGGAAATGGAAAGCGGGTCGCTGAGCGACCGCGGCGGCCCGGAGGCGCTGCGCCTGTTCGCCGCGGTGGTGCGCGCAACACAGGATGGCGGCGCCTGCGCCATGGCCCAGGTGGCCGGACACGCCTGATCCCCCATCCGGGGCGCTTGTGACCGGCCAGGGCCTCGCGCTACATGCGGAATCGCGCCGGGTTAGCACAGCGGTAGTGCAGCGGTTTTGTAAACCGAAGGTCGGGGGTTCGATCCCCTCACCCGGCATCCCGTCGGACCTGCCCGGCGAATCGGCGCCCTTCCCCCGTCTCCTGGCCTGCCCCCCGCGCAGCCACGCGTTTCGTGCCAGCGCGCCGATCCCGGACGCGCCGTATGACGCCCATGTCGCCCGCCGCGGATTAACAATCGGATATGCTTCTCATTCGCATTCGCAGAGTGCGGGCTGGGCGACTACATGCATCCCGGCACCAGCCCGAGCGCGCCGGCGGGACGGCGCGCCGGCCATCGGCCCGAGCTTCTCCCCGGCCTGACATGATCGACCGATGCTCGTTCCATTTCTCATCATGTTCCGGGAAGGCCTCGAAGCCGCGCTGATCACCGGCCTCATCGCCGGGTATCTTGGCCGCACCGGCCGTCGCGAATGGCTTCCCCTGGTCTGGCTGGGCGTCGGTGCCGGCGCTCTGGCCAGCCTCGCGGCCGGACTGGCGCTCGAATTGCTGAGCGCCGAGTTCCCGCAGCGCGGCCAGGAAATCTTCGAAGCCGCGGTCGCGCTCGTCGCCGTCGCGATGCTCACCGGCATGGTGTTCTGGATGCGGCGCGCCGCCGCCTCGGTCAAAGCCGAGCTGCAGGAGAAGATCGAAGCCTCGCTCGTCGGCGGCAATCGCGGCCTGGCGCTGGTCGGCATGGTCTTCCTGGCCGTGGTGCGCGAGGGGCTGGAAGCCACCGTCTTCCTGATGGCGGTGATGAAGCAGAGCCCCGGCTGGGCGGCGCCGGCCGGCGCCGTCGCGGGGCTGTTCGCCGCGTTGCTGGCCGGGCTCGCCATCTTCTGGAGCGGCATGCGGCTGAACCTGCGGCACTTCTTCCGCTGGACCGGCCTGCTGATCCTCTTCGTCGCCGCCGGGCTGCTCGCCGGCGCGCTGCGGGCGCTGCATGAGGCAGGGCTGTGGAACGGGCTGCAGGGCGTGGTCTTCGATCTCAGCGACGTGCTGCCGGCGGATGGCGTGGCCGGATCGGTGCTGGCCGGGCTGTTCGGCTACAGCGACCGGCCGGTGCTGGGCGAGGTGGCCCTCTATCTGCTCTATCTCGCGGTCGCGCTGCCGCTTTTCCTGCGCCCCGCGCGCGGGCCAGCCGCGCCCACCCCGGCAGCCGCGCCGCGAAGCCGCCGCCTGCTCCGCCCGGCGCTCGCCATGCTCGGCCTGCTGGTGGCGGCGGTGCTCGGCCTGGGCGCGGCGCTGGTCCGGCAGGGCGGCGCGCCGCAGCGCACGGATGCGGCGCCCGCCACCACCCTGGCGATCACGGCCGATGGCTGCGACCCGGCCGAGCTCACCATCCCCGCCGGCCGCAGCGTCGTCCGCATCGTCAACCGCAGCCAGCGCGCCCTGGAATGGGAAGTCCTGGACGGGGTGATGGTGCTGGAGGAGCGTGAGAACATCGCCCCCGGCCTGAGCCAGGACCTGACCGTGCGGCTGCAGCCCGGGCGCTATGCCATGACCTGCGGGCGCCTGAGCAATCCGCGTGGCCGGCTGATCGTGCTGGCGGCCGGCGATGCCCAGCCCTGGCGCCCGGCGCCGCGCGACCTGCTGGGCCCCATGGCGGAGTACAAGGTCTACATGACCCTGCAGGCGATGGCGCTGCAGGAGGCGGCCGAGGATCTCGGCGCCGCGCTGGCGGCGGGCGACAGCGCCCGCGCCGCGACGCGGGCGGAGGAAGCGGCGGCAGCGATCGGCCGGCTGCGCCCGGCCCTGGCCCTGCTGCCCGACGCGGCCGCGGCGATGCAGCCGGGCGAGCATGGGCTGTCGCGCATCGCGGCGCAGCTCGGCGAAGGCGGCACGGCCGTGGTGCCGGCCGATGCGGCCGCCGTGCTCGGCACCGGCGCGGAAGCCCTGGCCGGGCGGATCGCCGCGGCGCGCATCGCCCCCGATGCCATGGCGGCGGCGGCGGCCGGCCTGCTGCGGGGCGAACCGCTCGGCAGCGCCGCGATCGAGGGCGTGGCGCGGATCGTGACCCTGCTGCGGCCGCTGGCTGGCCGCGCCGATCCGGCCCTGGCCGGACGGCTCGACACGCTGCTCGCCGCCATCCGGCAGGGCGATGCCGGGGCGCGCGCCGCCCTGGCGGAGGATCTCGATCGCCTGCGCCAGCAGTTGCGCGTCGGGTAGGAAGGTAGCACCGGCATGTCCCAAGGATCCTGTCCCTTTGCCGCCGGCCGCCGTGGCCTGCTGCTCGGCCTGGCGGGCGGCGCCGGCGTGATCGCGGGCGGCAGCCCGGCGATGGCGGCCGAAGCGGCACCGCCCGAGGTGAGCGCGATCCCGTTCCATGGCCCGCACCAGGCCGGCATCGTCACGCCGCCGCCGGCCGCGGCGATCATCGCCGCCTTCGATGTGCTGGTGCAGGACCGGGCGGGGCTCGAACAGCTGTTCCGCATCCTGACGGAACGCATCGGCTTCCTGATGGCCGGCGGCACGCCGCCCGCCGCCGACCCGCGCTTCCCGCCCGCGGATTCCGGCGTGCTCGGCCCGCACATCCAGCCGGAAAGCCTGACGGTGACCCTGGCGATCGGTGCATCCCTGTTCGATGCGCGCTATGGCCTGGCGGCACTGAAGCCGGTGCATCTGCAGGTGATGCGCCGCTTCCCGAACGACGCGCTGGAACGCGAATGGTGCCATGGCGACCTGCTGCTGCAGATCTGCGGGCGCTCCCCCCTCGCCACCGTGCATGCGCTGCGGGCGCTGGTGCGCGCGACGCCCGACCTGCTGCGGCTGCGCTGGAAGCTCGACGGCACCCTGCCCGCCGAGCGGCTCGAGACGCCGCGCAACCTGTTGGGCTTCAAGGATGGCACCGCCAATCTCGATGCGGCGGATGCCAGGCTGATGCAGCGCCATGTCTGGGTCCGGCCGGAGGATGGCGAGCCCGCCTGGGCGGAGGGCGGCAGCTACCAGGTGGTGCGCATCATCCGCAATTTCGTCGAACGCTGGGACCGCACGCCGCTCGGCGAGCAGGAACGGATCTTCGGCCGCGACAAGGAAGGCGGCGCGCCGCTCGGGCAGGCGCGGGAGAAGGACATCCCCGACTACGCGAGCGATCCGCAGGGGCTGCGTATCCCGCTCGACGCCCATATCCGTCGCGCCAATCCGCGCACGCCCGACACCGCGGAGAGCCTGATCCTGCGCCGGCCCTTCAACTATTCGCGCGGCGTGACGCGGGCGGGGCAGCTCGACATGGGGCTGTTGTTCGTCTGCTTCCAACGCAACCTGGCGAATGGCTTCATCGCCGTGCAGGAGCGCCTGAACGGCGAGCCGCTGGAGGAATATATCCGGCCGACCGGCGGCGGCTATTTCTTCGCCCTGCCCGGCGTCGCCGATGCCGCCGCCTATCTCGGCCAGGCCCTGCTGGAATCCGCCTGACCATGGCGCATCAACCGAGGAAGAAGAGGCCCATCATGCCGCATTGCCCCGCGCCCACGCGGCGCCAGATCCTGGCGGCCTGGCCGCTGATCGCCGCCGCCGCCGTGGCGCGGTCGCGCGCCGCCCGGGCGGATGCCGCGACGCCGCTCGATCTCGCGGAGCCGATCGCGCAGTACAAGCTCTATGTGCTGGGCGAGGTGCGGGCGCTGGTGCAGGCGACGCGCCTGTTCACCGAGGCGGTGAAAGCCGCCGACCTCACCCGCGCCTGCGGCCTCTACGCTGCGACGCGCGTGCATTACGAGCGCATCGAGCCGATCGCCGAGTTGTTCGACGACCTCGACAAGAGCATCGATTCCCGGGCCGACGACCATGATGCGGGCGAACGGGATGCCGGCTTCACCGGCTTTCATCGCCTGGAATACGGCCTGTTCGCGCAGCATTCGGCAGAGGGGCTGGCGCCCGTCGCGGACAAGCTGATGCAGGATGTGCAGGAATTGCAGTCGCGCATCCGGGACCTCACCTTGCCGCCGGAAAAGGTGGTGGGCGGCGCCGCGGCACTGATCGAGGAAGTGGCGGCGACCAAGATCTCCGGCGAGGAGGACCGCTACAGCCACACCGATCTGTGGGACTTCAACGCCAATATCGAAGGCGCGCGCAAGATCGTCGAATTGCTGACCCCGGCGCTGCGGACTGCCGATGCGGCGCTGCTGCAGCGTATCGAGGCGAATTTCACCCGCGTCGAGGGCATCCTGGCGCGCTACCGCACGCCGGATGGCGGTTTCGAAACCTACGACAAGTTGAGCGAAGCCGACCGCAACGGGCTGCAGGGCCCGGTCACCGCGCTGGCGGAGGATCTGGCCCGGCTACGGGGCACGCTGGGGCTCGACTGAGGCTCCCTCAGGTTCCGCTGGCGCCGGCCGGACCGCCACGGTGGCGGTCAGGCCGGCGACCAGCCGGACGTCGCCGGGGACCGCGTCGAGCGCGATACGCACCGGCACGCGCTGCGCCAGCCGCACCCAGGTGAAGGTCGGGTTGATATTCGCCAGCAGGCTGGTGCCGCCGCTGCGTTCGCGATCCTCGATCGCCGCCGCGATGCTCTGCACCCGGCCGGACAGCGTGCCGGCCTGGCCCATCAGGCTGATCGCGACCGGATCGCCGACATGGATGCGCGGCAGCTTGGTTTCCTCGAAATAGCCTTCGATGCGGATCGAATCGGCGTCCACCAGCGCGAGCACCGGCTTGCCCGAGGGCACGTAGTCACCGGGGCGGAGGGCCAGGTTGGTCACCACGCCATTGACCGATGCGCGCACCTCCGACCGCGCCAGGTTCAGCTCCGCCAGGGTGCGGTCGGCGAGGCCCTGTTCCAGCGCGGCCTGCGCCTGCAGGGCGGTGGCGCGCGCCTGCTCGGCGCGCTGGCGGGAGACTACGTCCTGGATCTGCTCATAGCGGGCCAGGTCGCGCCGCGCCTGGTCGAGCGCGGCGCGGCGGCCATCCACCGCCGCCTCCGCCTGGCGCAGCGCGATCGCGAAGCGCTCCCGGTCGATGCGGAACAGCACGTCGCCGCGATGCACGGTGGCGTTGTCCCCGACCAGGATCTCACTCACCAGGCCGGAGACATCGGGCGCGATACCGACGACATCGGCGCGCACCCGCGCATCCCGCGTCCAGGGCTCGTCCTGGTAATGGTGCCAGAGGCCACGCCCGGTCAGCGCCGCACCGGCCAGGACGACCAGCGTCAGCGCGACGCGGGCCGCGGATCCGAGATGACGGCGCATCACGCGACACTCCGCATGGCGGCATAGGCCGCGCCGAGCACGATGACGTAGAGGCCGAGGTTGAACAGCGCGCGGTGCCAGACGAAGGCATAGAGCCCTGCGCGCGCGAACAGCGCCTGCAGGCCCTGGCAGATCAGGTAGGCGATCAGCATCAGGCCGAAGAAAGCCGGCACGTAGACACCGTCGATATCGAGGTCAGCAGTCATGACAGGTCCTATTCGGCGGCGAGTTGTGCCGCCATTGGCATGGGCATTGGCAGCCGGACGCGGCCGGCTTCCGGCCGCGGCCCCGGCATGTCGGGGAACAGGCCGCGCCGGAGCCCGACCAGCGCCTGCGCGGCGTCGTAGCCTGGGGTCCCGGCGCGGGCGGTGACGGCGTGCAGCGCGCGGTCGATCGCCGCGCAGAGCATGGCAGGCGGCGGTGCCGCCACGTCGGATCGGCAATGGCGGAAATAGGTGGCGACGCCGGCGAGCACCGCATCGACGCGGCGCCGCGCGCTGTCGCCGAGGCTGGCGCGGGCCTGGCGAAGATCCAGCAGGTTGTAGCCGATGCGCAGCTCCACCAGCGCATCGCCGGCCACCAGCGCCGTTGCGTCATTGGCCGCGAGCCGCGGCGTGAGCTGGCCGAGCCGGTCGAGCGCGCGGTTCGCCAACGCCGCATGGTCGCCGCGGATGGCGCCGGTCGCCATCGCCGCCAGCTCCGCCCAACCGGCCCGGACCAGCCGCCGCGCGGCGATGCCGGCGCCGAAGGGCTTGGCCACCAGCGTCCACAGCGTGGCGAAGAACAGGCCGCCGACGACCGCCAGGCCGCCATTCGCGAAGCTTTCGAAATCGGTGCCGAAGCGATCCTGCAGCGACAGCATCGCGGCGCCGTTCACCGCCAGCATCATGGTGGGCAGGAACAGCCGCGGGCGCGGAATCAGCGCGCCGACCGGCAGGAAGAAGACGGCGAGGGCGGCGGCCAGCAGCGGGAAATCCTCGATCCCCGGCAGCACGGCAACCAGGTAGATGCCGGCGGCGACCACCGCGACACCGGTCCAGACCGCCATGGCCCGCATCGACGGCGCCGGCCGGTCGAGCGCGCCGAAGAAGCAGCAAGCGACGGTGGTCATGGCCATGAAGTTGGCACCGCCGGTCCAGCCGCTCTGGATCCAGAGAAAGCCTGCCGCCAGCGTCGCCGCCGCCGCGGAACCGGCGGCGAAGAGCATCAGCAGGTGGTCGTGATGCCGTTCCCCGCCGATCACCGGCCGCAGGCGGGAGGATGGGCGCCAATCCGGCTCCCGCCGGCCGGCGGCCATCTGCCGCTGGCGCGCCAGGCAGTCCCGCCAGAGCGCCACCACCTCCCCCAGCCGGGCGAGCAGGCCCGACAGCACCAGCCCGTTCCAGTCCGGCACGGTACCCGGCGCCGGCTCCAGCGCCGCGAGCGCCACCAGGAGGCGATCGGCGGCCTGCGGGTCGGCGGCGCCGGCGATCCAGTCGGCGATCGCCGCCGTCAGCGCGCCGAGTTCCGGCGGCAACGCGCCATGGGCAAGCTTCAGCGCGTGCAACCGGTCCGCCATCGAGGACAGCAGGGGCGGCAGCAGCAGGAAGCTGCCGCGCAACGCTTTCGCCTGCCGCAACATGTCGCGCGCTTCGGCGTCATGGGTCAGTTGGGCGATCAGTGCATCGAGGCCAGCGATATCGCTGGCCAGGCGCTGACGCGCCACCGGCGCGGGTGCCGCACCACCGGCGCGCAGGATCTCCGCCGCCCAGGCGCCCGCATCGGTGAGCCAGGCCTCGGCGCGCGCGGCGAGCGTCGGTCCGAGGCTGACCGGGAAGACCGTCGCCGCGACGATGCTGGCGCAGAGAATGCCGAGCAGGATCTCCTCGCTGCGGGCGACGGCGACATCGAAGATCGTCCCGGGGTCGGTCACCGCGGGCAGCGCGATCAGCGGCAGCGTGTAGGCGGCCAGCATGAAGACATAGCCGCGTGGCGTGCGGTCGAGCATCGCGGCATACATCAGGCAGCCGGCCCAAAGCGCGACGGCGAGGCAGAGCAGTTCCGGCGCCGCCACCAGCGGCGGTACCAGCGCGACCGCGCCGGCAGCGCCGAGCAGCGTGCCGAGGGCGCGGTACAGCGCCTTCGACACCGTGGCGCCGGAAAGCGGGTTCATCACCACATAGACGGTGGTCATCGCCCAATAGGGACGCGGCAGGTCGAAGGCGAAGGCGAGATAGAGCGCCAGCATGGCCGCTGCGAAGGCCTTGCCCGAGAACAGCCAGTCCTGGACGGACGGGAAGGTCATGCCGCCGCCCCCGCATCCGCGACGACGCGAAGGACACGAAACACCGCCTTGATCCCGGCGCCGCTGCCGCCGCGTGCGATCGGCAGGCTGGGGGTCAGCCGGACCCTACCTTGAGCGTGCTTATCCATGGCTCATTATGTTGTCAGCAATAATGAGCATACAATCTATGTTGCCTTGCAGCATGGCATGGCTGGCCTGCGCCATGGGCGCACCCCTTCCGGGGGTGCCTGCTATGCCAGTCCGAGTTGCGCCGCGAGGCCGAGGCGCATCGGCTTGCCGGTCGGGCCCTTCGGGATCTCCGGCAGGAAGATCACCCGGCGCGGCACCTTGAAATCGGCGAGGCGATCCGCGGCGAAGCGCCGCAGCGCCGCTTCATCGAGCGTGTGCCCGCCACGCAGGACCACCGCCGCCGCCACCTCCTCCCCCAGGCGGGCATGCGGCAACGCGAAGCACAGCGCCTGCGCCACCGCCGGATGGGCCGCCAGAACCGCGTCCAGTTCCAGGGGCGAGATCTTCTCGCCGCCGCGGTTGATCAGCTCCTTGAGGCGGCCGGTCAGGGTCAGGGCGCCATCCGGCCCAAGCCGGCCCTGATCCCCGGTGCGCAGCCAACCGCCGGCGAATGCCCGGGCATTGGCCGCGGGGTTGTCGGCGTAGCCCCGCATCACATTGGGCCCGCGAATCGCGACCTCCCCCAGGCCGCCCGCCGGCACGGCATCGCCAGCTTCGTCCAGCAGCACGAGCTCGGGGCCGGCGGGCCAGCCCGCCACGCCCGGACGACGTGGCCGATCGAGCCGGTTGGAGGCGATCTGGTGCGCCGCCTCCGTCATGCCATAGCTCTCGATCGCCGGGACGCCGAAGCGGGCTTCCAGCGCTTCCAGCACCGGCCCGGGCAGGGCCGCGGAGGAGGAGCGCAGAAACCGCAGCGACGGCGCTGCCGGGCCGCCCGGCGCGGCCCGCATCAGGATCGCCTGGTACATGGTCGGCACGGCGGTGACCCAGCTCGGCCGCTCCGCCATGAGCAGGCGTTGAAAGCGCAGCGCGTCGAAGCCCGGCGTACAGCAGACCGACCCACCCGCCGCCAATGGCGCCAGCAGGCCGGCGACCAGGCCATGGATATGGAACAGCGGCATGATGCCCAGCCCCAGATCCCCAGGGCCGAGCGCCAAGGCGGCCGCGACGTGCCGCGCCGAGGCCACGAGATTCGCCTGCGTCAGCGGCACGCGCTTGGGCCGCGCCGTGGTGCCGGAGGTATGCAGCAGCAAGGCCAGGTCCGTGGCCGCGGCGAAGCCTGGCTGCCGTGCCCGGCCGATCCGGCCGCCTTCCAGCCGGAAGGCGCCGGCACCATGCGCCGGCTCGGCGACCATCTCGATCACCATCACGCCGAGCGCCGCCGCCGCCGCGCGGGCCGGCGCCGCGATACCGGCAATGGTCAGGAGGGCCGCCGGCGCCAGGTCCCGCAGGTGGAAATCATACTCCTCCCGCCGGTAGCCGGGGTTGAGCGGCGCGGCGGCGGCGCTGGCCGCGACGGCCAGGAAGGCGGCGGCCGCGCCTGGCCCATTGGGCAGCACCATGGCGACGCGGTCGCCGCGCCCGATGCCGCGCGCATTCAGGCCGGCCTGGGTGCGGAGCATCAGGTCGCGCAGCGCCGCATGCGTCAGCGGCGCCTGGCCGTCGAGTGAACGCAGCGCCGGCGCGGCGGCGGGCGCCGCGGCCAGCAATTCCGCGATGGTCGCGGCGCCCGGATCCGGCGTCATGGCCATTGCCGCCGGCACCAGCGCAGTACCCGCCGCAGCCGGCGGGCGAGGCCTGGCAGATGCGCGAGAAGGCGGCGCGATGGCCGGGTCAGGCGCCAATGCAGGCTGCTTTCGATGCCCCGGAGTCGCGTGGCTGCCGCCGTCAGCGCCGCATGGGCGGCATCGGCCTCACACCGGGCGGCGGTCAGATCCGTCGCCGCCGTCGCTGCCACCTGGACAAGCTCGGCCCGCACGACGTCGCATTCGGCCTGGGAAGCATCGCGTTCGGCCTGGGCCGCATCGCGTTCGGCCTGGGCCGCCGCAAGGCGCTCTCCAGCCGCGGCCTCCGCCAAGGCCAGGGCCTGGCGGGCGGCCAGCAGCTCGGCCCGCACGAGCACCAGGCGTGTCGCGGCGGTCTGCCCCGGCACCACCACTTCACGGCGGGCCTGCAGCACTGGGGCTTCCCACCAGCGCGACCGATGCGTCAGCCTTTCATCCGGCACCACGGCGGCCAGGTCGATCGACGCCGCCGTGAACTGCTCAAGATCCCGGGCGACGCCGGCATCGCCCCGGAAATACTGCGTGCCGAAGGAATTGGCGACGTCCACCGTGCCGAGGCCCGTCGCCAGCAAAGCCTGCCGCGCCTGGCTGTAGCCGAGGCCGAGATACTTGTAATGCAGCAGCCGCAGCTCATCCTGCTCCGGCAGGACAAGTTCGCCCACCGGTTCCGCCTTATGCCGCCCGGGTCCGAAGCCCGTCGCCACGAGGGCATCCGGACGGAACAGGCTCAGCTTGCTCATCACCTCATAGGGCGCCCCGCGCGTCAGCGTCCGGCACAGCAGCGTCTCGGGGGCGGGGAACTCGGCGGCCACCATCTGGTAGCCAAGCGCCGGCACCAGCGTGACGCCGGCCGACATGCAGCCGCGCAGATAGGCGGTGATGTCGGGATGGCAGAGATGCTCGTCGACCGCGCTGATCACCGCCCAATCGGCGGCGCCGCGACTCTCCTGCCACATCATCTCCTGCAGGCGTTGCGCGGACAGCACGTAGGATTCCGCCACCACGCGTTCGAATCGCCGCAGTTCGGCGCGCGGATGGGCGCGGATCATGTCCTGCGTGCCGTCGGTGGAGCCGTCGTCATAGAAGACGTAGCGCGCGACCCACGGATCGTAGTGCCGGAAGAAGAAGGGCAGCATCGCCGCTTCGTTCCAGCAGATGCTGTAGAGATGGACGATCGGCGTCCCGGCGGCGGGCCTGTCCATGGCTCAGCGCAGGGCTTCTGCCGGTCCGGCCGCCCGCGCCTGGATACGCGCCGGATTGCCGACCGCGATGGCATCCGCCGGTACGTCGCGCGTCACCACCGCGCCGGGCGCGATCACGGCTCCGGCGCCGATCCGCACCCCCGGGGCAATCACCGCGCCGGCGCCCAGCAAGGCGCCCTCCCCGATCTCGACCTGCCCGGCGATCGTCACCCCGGGCCCGATGGAGGCGAAGGCGCCGACGCGCAGGTGGTGCCCCAGGCTCGCTGCGCGGTTCACCACCACATGCGGCCCGGTCTCGACCCATGCGCCGATCACGCAGCCGGCGTTCACGAAGCCTCCGGCCGCGAATTGCGCCGAGCGGCTGACAATCGTCGTGGGGTCCAGCAGCGCCGCGCTGGGCCGCAGCCCGAGCGCCAGGGCTTCCGCCACCGCGGCGCGGCGATTGGCCGGCGTGAAGAGAGGGCAGAGGAAGTCCAGGCCGCGCCAGGCGGGCAGCATGCCGTCCGCCTCGATGAGTGGCGTGGCGGCCGCGGCGAAGCTTTCCCCCGGCCGGTTCCGCACCGCGGCCGCGACCGGCCGCGCCAGCCGAAGGCAGGTTTCCTCGACATCGGCGATCAACGGCCCGCCGGCGCCGAACAGGATCAGGGCGTCGGCGGGCGGGCCGAGGCGATCTTGCATGACAGGATCAGCGCCGCATCCGGACGGTGATCGCGCATCGATCCCCGAACGCATCGCCATCTGCAACCGCCATCATCCGTCTCACCCTTCGGGATCGCCCCGTTACCATGGCGGCGCCGCACCCATCAAATGCAGGGGCCGGCCTTCAGCGGCGGAGGCGGAAAGAGAAAAGGGATCTGCCGGACCAATCCGCGGCCGCTCGAACCGAGACCTCAAAGGCCCGTGCTCAACACCGCGGCGACGATCAGCAGCACGATGATCAGGCTCAGGGCGAAGACGAGCATGTGGAAGGCCATGGCGGCCGTGCCCAGGCCCATGGCCGCGATCGCCGTCCGGCGATCCTCCCGGCGGACCAGGCCGACCACGCCGAGAATCGCCGCCAGCGCGCCGATGCCGGATGTCGCGGTGCCGGCGATACGATCGATCGTCCAGGGCGTCAGGGATGGGGCCGGCCGGCTCTGGACCGCCGCGATGGCCCGGTCCCGCAAGCTGCCCGCCGGCATTGGCTGGCGCTCGAGCGGGCCGGCATAGGTCAGCATCGCCGCCACCAGCAGGGCCAGCGCCCCGAGAAACATGCCCACACGGCTATAAGTCATTGGCCCGGTCCCCGCCGCCGGACGGGATATCCGGCGGCGCAGAGTAGACACTATGTCGTAATGATCAGTCAGGCCAGGGGCTCTACGCTTCCCCCACGCATTCCAGCATGGCGCATTGCAGGGCGTCGGCCGGGCTCTTGCCGCCCCAGAGAACGAACTGGAAGGCCGGGTAGAAGCGCTCGCACTCGGTGATCGCGATGTCGACCATGTCCTCGAGCGATTCGGCCGAAGCGCCGGGGGCACCGCGCAGCAGGACGGAATGGCGGAAGACCGGCATCCCTTCGTCGCTCTCCAGCCCGAAATGCCCGATCCACAGCTTCTCATTGGCCAGCGACAGCAACTCATACAGCTTTTCCCGCCGCTCGGCGGGCACCTTCAGGTCGAAGGCGCAGGTGAAGGACATGGCACTGATCTCGGAAGACCACGCGAAATGCAGGCCGTAATCGCACCATTTACCGGGCGCTTCCGCAGCCATCTCGCCATCGGAGCGGCGGTCAAAAGCCCATTCATTGGCAACGACGATCTGCTCGACGACGTCGAGGGGATTGGCGGCGGAACGCTCGCTGCGGACGCCGATGGTGGCGGACATCGCGGAACCTCCTTCCGTCGGGGCGAGCGGCTGCGCCGCGCTGTGCCCCGCCTGCGCTGCGGAACCGGTGCGGCGCCCGGGCCCCCCGCCGAGGGCGCCACCGGTCCCTGTGGGCAATACCGGGTCTAGCGGTTCCCGGCGCGATTCACCCACAAGAACTAGACTACGCAAGCGCGAAACGGGATCGCAAGAGACAGCCGTGCGAAAACCGCGCTTGGCGCAAGTCGTTCATCTCACGAGATAGACGTCAGCGGCTATGCCATTAATGTTACAAGGTTTCCAGCCCTGTCCATTCGCGCCAGAAACCCGCCGGCTCCGGCCGTGCCGGGCGGGGGCGATCGGCGTCGGGGGTCCCGACATAAATCCAGCCGAGCAGCGTGTCGGTCTCGGCGAAACCCAGGAACCGCTTCACCGCCGGATCCTTGAGCGCGCCGGAGGAAAGCCAGCAGGTGCCGAAGCCGAGCGCATCGAGCGCGTGCAGCAGGTTCATGGTGCCGGCGGCGGCCGATGCCTCCTGCTCCCAGGGGGGGACGCCCGGACGGTCATGGCGAATGGCGGCGGCGGCGACGATGATCAGCGGCGCGCGCAGCGGCTTTTCCCGTTCGATCTCCAGCCGGGCGGGCGGGGTCTCTGGCTCCCGCGCGGCGAGCGATTCGGCCAGGAAGCGGCCAAGCGCGACCCGCGCCTCGCCCCGGATGCAGACGAAACGCCAGGGGCGGAGCCCGCCATGATCCGGCGCCCGGAGCGCGGCGGCGACGGCACGGTCCATCGCCTCCGGCCCCGGTCCGGGTTCGCGCAGGTTCCGCGGCGGCACCGAGGCGCGGGCGAGCAGGGTATCGAGCTGGGGCGAAGCGGCGGGCAGGGGGGCTTCGGGCATCGTCGGATCCTCTTCGCCGATGCCCTTACCGCATGCGGCGCTCACTTGCGAACGATTCTCAATTAAGGGCGCGCATCCCTGCCCTGCCCTCAGCGTCCGGCGCGGCGGATATTCCAGAACACCGGAATGCCGCTCGGGATCACGCCTTCCAGCTCGGTGCGATAGGCGATCGGCTGGCTGAACTGGCCCCAGATCACCGCCGGGACGATCTCATAGGCGATGGTCTGGATCTCGGCCGCCAGGCGGCGCCGGTCCTCCAGCGTCTGGGCCGCGGCGAACTGTTCCAGCAGCGGCGTCAGGCGCGGGTCGCAATGCCAGCCAGTGAAGTCCTGGCAATTGGTGCCGATATAGAAATGCGTGAGCGGGGATGCCAGGTCGAAGCCCTGCGCGTGCACGCCGAACAGCGACCAGGATGCATCGCGCCGGGCACGGCGCGCGACCACCGTGCCCCAGTCCATCGCCTGCAGATCGACATTGAAGCCGATCTCGCGCAGCCGGGCCGCCACCACTTCGCTGCCGATGCGGGGCGCGTCGATATCGGTCGCCTGCATGATGATCACCGGCTCGCCACGGTAATTGGTCTGGCGGAGCGCTTCCCGCGCGCGGGCGACGTCCGGATGCGCCGCGATCTCGCTGCCCGCCGTCGTCTCCAGCGCGCCGCCGCACATCCAGAAGCTCAGGCATTGCGGCAGCGAGAGGTCACCGGTGGCGCCCAGCGCCTGCGGCCCCTGCGACTGGTCGATCGCCATCATCAGCACCCGCCGCACCGCCGGATCGGCGAAGGGCCCCGCCGCCGCGTTCACCCGCACGAAGCCCTGCCACATGCTGGGACCCGCCAGCGGCACGACGCGGATATTGCGGTTGCGCCGCAGCAGCGGCAGCAGGTCGAAGGCCGGCATTTCGATGAAGTCGATCTCGCCGGTGGTCAGCGCATTGGCCGCCGTCGCGGCATCGGGGATGACGCGCCAGGTGACCCGGTCGACCTGCACGCGCTTGCCGCCGGCCAGGAAATCCGCCGGCTCCTCCCGCGGGCGATAGGCGCGGAAGCGGTCGAAGACCTGGGTGGCGCCGGAGACAGAAAGGTCGGGCCGGAAGACGAAGGGGCCGGAGCCGATGATCTCGGTGACCGCCTCGGTGCGCGGGCGCCGCGCCAGCCGCTCCGGCATGATCGCTGGCACCAGGGAAGACGGTTTGCCGAGTGCGTCCAGCACTAGGCCGAAGGGCCGGCTGAGCACCAGGCGGAAGGTGCGGGCGTCCACCGCCTCCAGCGCCGCGGTCGCCGCCAGGAGGTGCCGGCCAAGCCCGTCGCCCGGGCCCCAGCGGCGCAGGCTGGCGACGACATCGGCCGCGGTCACCGGCTGGCCGTCATGGAAAGTCAGGCCTTCGCGCAAGGTGAAGGTCCAGGTGAGATGATCGTCGGAGGTCGTGTAGCGCTCGACCATCTGCGGGCGGATATTGCCCTGGCTGTCCATGGCGAACAGCGTGTCGTAGACCATCAGCGCGAAGTTGCGGGTGATGTAGACCGTCGACAGATGCGGATCCATGATCCGCACATCGGCCTGCATCACCGCGGTGATCTGGCTCGCCGGCTGCTGGCCGGCGGGGATCTGCGCCAGCGCGCCGAGCCCCGGCAGGGTCAAGGCGGCGGCCAGGGCCAACCGCCGCGTCATGCGTCCGATCATGTTCCAACTGCCCTTCATGCTTCACCCAGGATGATATCCGCCGCCTTCTCGCCGATCATCAGCGCCGTGGCGTTGGTGTTGCCCGCGATGTGGCGCGGGAAGATGGAGATGTCGGCGACCCGCAACCCTTCCACCCCGCGCACCGCGAGATCCGGCGTCACCACGGCGCCGGCATCGCGGCCCATGCGGCAGGTGCCGGCCGGGTGGTAGAAGGGGCGGGCGGCGGCGCGCAGATAGGCCAGGTCGGCGATGCGGGCCGATCCTTCCGGCGGCACGCCGACCAGTCGCTTCACCTTGTCGCCGAAGGGCGGCGTCGCCGCCATGCGCCGCACCCAGTCGAGGCCGCGCAGCAGCGTCTCCACATCCTCGGGATCGTCCAGCAGGCGCGGATGGATCGCGATCGGCTGGGCCGGATCGGCCGAGCGCAATGCCAGATGACCGCGCGAGCGCGGGTGATTGGCATTCATCAGGATGGTGACCAGGTTGTCGCGCGGAATGACCCGCTTGCCGCCCTTGAGCGTCGAGCCGTAGGGAAACAGGTGGAATTGCAGGTCGGGCTCGGCCGCCGCCGCCTGGCTGCGGAAGAAGGCCAGCACCTGCGCCGTCGGCACCCCGAAGGGCGAGGGCCGGCCGGTGAGCCAGCGCAGGAACTGCCAGGCGGCGCGATGCGGCACGCTGTCGGCATTGGCGGTCGCGACGCTGACCTCGGCCTGCACATAGAGGCCGGGATGCTCCATCAGGTTGCGCCCGACCTCCGGGCTGTCGGCCACCGGCGTGATGCCGTGGCGGGCGAGTTCCACCGGATCGCCGATGCCCGACAGCATCAGCAGGTGCGGGGAGTTGATGGCGCCGGCGGTCAGCACCACGCCGCGCTTCGCCCGGATCGATACCGGCGCCCCATCCCGGCGCGCGGCCAGGCCGGTGGCGCGGCGGCCTTCGAAGGTGACGCGTTCCACCAGCATGCCATCCAGCAGCCGCAGGTTCGGGCGCGACAGGTTCGGCCGGATGAAGGCGTCGAAGGCCGAGTGGCGCAGCCCGTTGCGGGTCGAACCCTGGTTCCAGGCGATGCCTTCATGGCTGGCGCCGTTCAGGTCCTCATTGGCCGGAATCCCGGCGGCGATGCCGCTGGCGATGAAATCGGCGGCGATCGGATGCTTCCAGCCAAGCGCCGAGACGCGCTGCGGCCCCAGCCCGCCGCGATGCGCATTGTCCGGCGCATCCGCGGTCTCCAGCCGGCGGAACATCGGCAGCACGTCCTGCCAGCCCCAGCCATCGCAGCCGAGCGCCGCCCAGGCATCATAGTCGGCGGCGGCGCCGCGGACGAAGATCATGCCGTTGATGGCGGACGATCCGCCCGGCACGCGGCCACGCGGCCAGAGCTCCGACTGGCCATCACGGGTCGGATCGGGTTCCGAGGTGTAGTTCCAGTCGTAGCGGGGATTGCCGATGGTGTGCATCAGGGCCGCCGGCAGGCGGGTGATGTTCAGTCGCTCCCGCTGGCCGGCCTCCACCAGCAGAACGGAGACCCCGGCGCGTTCGGACAGGCGGGATGCCAGGACACAGCCGGCACTGCCGGCGCCCACGATGACGAAATCGGCTTCGACGGTCTCGGGCGCCATGCGGTTCTCCAGTGGTGGAGACGATCTTGCACGGCGAAACCGTGGCGGGAAGCCGTCTTCAGGCCCCTTCGGCGGGATCGTAGAGCACGCCGGCGGCGGCGAAGCCGCCATCCGCGTTCAGCATATGCCCGGCGATGAAGCCGCAATCATCGCCGCACAGGAAGGCGACGGCGGCGGCGATATCGGCCGGCGTGCCGTAGCGCTTCACCGCCATGCGGTCGAGAAAGGCGGCGCGCTGGCGCGGGCCATGCGCGGTGCGGGCGATCTGGGTCGGGCCGGGTGCGACGCCATTCACCAGGATGCCGAGCGGTGCCAGTTCCATTGCCAGCACCTTGGTCAGCATCTCGATGCCGCCCTTGCTGGCGCCATAGGCGGCACGGCCGGTGCCGCCGAACTGGCCGGAGACGGAGGAGATGGTGACGATACGCCCGCCGCGCTCCGCCTCATCGCCGCGCGCCATGGCGCGGGCGGCAGCCTGGGCGGTCAGGAAGCAGCCGAACAGGTTGGTGCGCACCACCCGTTCGAAGGCCGCGAAGGGCATGTCCAGCACCGGGCTGCGATCGGTGATGCCGGCATTGCAGACGGCGATCCGCAGCCGGCCGAAGCGCGCCTCCGCCTCGGCGACCGCGGCGGCTGCGTCGGCTTCCTGCGTCACGTCCATGCGGAAGGCCTGGGCTTGGCCGCCGGCGGCGCGGACCTCCGCCGCCACGCGTTCGGCGGCGTCCTGGTTGATATCGGCGACCAGCACCGGCGCGCCTTCCGCCGCCAGGCGCTCCACGATGCCGGCACCGATGCCGGAGCCGCCGCCGGTGACCAGCGCGGTGCGTCCCGAAAGCCTCATGCCAGGGGCTCCGCCTCTTCGGAGACGATGACGCGGGCCGGTGCGCCGTCGCTGTCCGGCACCTTGATCGGCAGCCCGATCACCTGGTTCCGCGGCTGGGTCAGCGCGCCCATGTTGCACAGGTATTCGAACATGATCACGCCCTGCTTCAGCAGGTGGTAATGCGTCACGTGCTCCGGCAGCGGCGGCCGCGGTTCCCCGGTCAGGAAGTAGCGGATGCAGCGGTCCTGCGGGAAATCGAAGCCGATCGCCTTGATGCCGCGCTCCCGCAGCCAGATCGAGCCTTCCGCCGTCATCCAGGGGGAATTCAGCCAGAATTCCGGGGTGTCGATGGAGGCGCGCTCATCCCAGCGGGTGCGGATCAACGCGAAATCGCCCGGGCGCAGATGCTGGCCGGCGGCCGCGATCTGCTCGCCCGAGATCGGCGTATTCGGCGCCACGTCGGAGACATCGATCACCGCACCCGGCCCGACCGTCATGTCCGGCGTGATGGCATCGGTGGTGAAGCCATCCGGATCCACATGGCGCGGGCTGTCCATATGGGTGAAGGCGTGCAGGTTCCAGCCCGCCCAAGTGCCCTGGCCGGTGCCGGTGTCATGGCTTTTCAGCAGGCGCCGCTCGACATCCTTCCAGCGGAAATGCCCGGTGCGGACAGGCGTGGAAAGATCAATGAGACGAGGCATGGCCACGCTCCTTCCAGTTCAGTTTGATGTGGCCGATCCCGACCGCCGGGACCTGCGGTCCCTCTGGTCATCGGACGCACTGTTGCGTTGGTGCGGCCGATTCAGACCGCCGGGACCTGCGGTCCCTCTGGTCATCGGACGCACTATTGGTCGCGCCAGGGGCGCTGCTGCCAGAGCGTACGCAGCGATGCCGCTTCGCGGAAGACAAGCTCCCGCGTCTCCCTTGCGTCGCGGTAGCGGAGCGGGATGAACAGCCGGTCCGCCTCCGCGATCCAGAGCGGGTCGCGCATGGTGGTCGCCACCATCGCCTCCAGCCGCGCCTGGATGGCGGGCGGCGTGCCGGCGGGCACGACCAGGCTGCGCACCACGCCGGTGTCGATGGCGTAGCCGCTCTCGCGGAAGGTCGGCACGTCCGGCGCCATCGGGAAGCGTGCCTGGCCGGCGGTCGCCAGCGGCCGCACCCGGCCATCGCGGATCAGCGCCAGGCTCTCCCCCATGTTCATCGAAGCGACCTGGATATGGTTGCCGATCAGCGCGGTGATGGTCGGTGCCTGGCCGGCGAAGGGGATGTGGTTCAGGCGTACATCCGCCGCCGCCTCCACCGCCATCATCAGCAGGTGGTCGTCGGACCCGATGCCGGCGGTGCCGACCGCGATCTCCCCGGGCTTGCCGCGCGCATGGGCGATGAGGTCGGCGAGGGTGTGGAACGGGCTGTCCGGCGCGACATGGAAGGCGCTGGGGTCTTCCACGATGGTGCCGATATAGCCGAGGTCTTCCAGCTTGTAGCGCGGCTGCCGCTCGATGGTGATGGTCTGCAGGCTCGGCGTGATGACGGTGCCCATGGTGTAGCCATCGGGTGCCGCCTGGGCCATGGCGGTATAGCCGAGTTCCCCGCCGGCGCCGCCGCGGTTGAGGATGACGAAGCGCGCGCCCGGCAGGTTCCGCTCGAAATGCGAGGTCATGGCGCGGATGTTCACATCGGTGCCGCCGCCGGGCGGAAACGGCACGATGAACTGGATCGGGCGCTCCGCCGGCCAGCCGGCCTGGGCGCGTGCGATGCCCGGCGCGGCGAGCACGCCCAGCCCGGCGGCCATCAGGCCGCGGCGCGACGTTGTCATGACCATTTCCCCCTGTCCCAGCTTTCGCAGCCGCAGCTGTATACAGGTGTGACGCTAGCGATCTCCGCGCAGGGCGTCGAGAGCGTGCCGCTTCATGCCGGTTGCATGAACTGATGGCCGCTGATTGCGGTCATGCGCCCGGTATGAGCCGTCGTTTTGCGCGCAGCCGCCACAGCAACCCTGCGCGCCCGATACCCGGCTCCGAAAGCCAGGACTTGCTCCGCCGGGTCTCATTGCACGCTGTCCCAGACCCAGGGATGCGCGGCATGGTCCCGCGCCTGCCAGGCCGCGATGTCGTCCCGGCGCTGCATGGTCAGGGCGATGTCGTCGAGCCCTTCCAGCAACGCATCACGGCGGCGGGCATCAACGATGAAGGGCAATTCCCGCCCTTCCGGCGTGACCATCACCTGGCGCCGAAGGTCGACCGTGCTGCGGCCGGCCCCCTGGCTGGCCTCGGTCTCCTGCGCGATGCGGCGCACCTCCTCCTCCGGCAGGGCGATCGGCAACAAGCCGTTCTGGAAGCAGTTGGCGAAGAAGATATCGCCGAAGGACGGCGCGATGACGCAGCGGATGCCGGCGCCCATCAGCGCCCAGACCGCACCTTCGCGCGAGGAGCCGCAGCCGAAATTCGGCCCGGCGAGCAGGATCGGGCTGTCGCGATAGGCGGGCTTGTTCAGCACGCAATCCGGATCCTCGCCGCCATCCGGCAGCTTGCGCAACTGCTCGAAGGCGAAGCCGCCGAGACCGGTGCGGCCGGTGCCGACCAGGCGCTCGATCCGGATGATCAGGTCGGTGTCGATATTGGCGCGCAGCAGCGGCGCGGCGACGCCGGTGACGCTGTCGAATTTTTCCATCACGCCGCCCCCATCCGCCGCACATCGGTGATCGCGCCCGCGATCGCCGCCGCGGCCGCCATGGCCGGGCCGGCGAGATGGGTGCGCGCGCCCGGGCCCTGACGACCCACGAAATTGCGGTTGCTGGTGGAGACGCAGCGCGCCCCGGGCGGCACCGCTTCGCCATTGGCCGCGACGCAGAGCGCGCAGCCCGGCTCCCGCCATTCGAAGCCGGCGGCGCGGAACAGCGCATCCAGCCCTTCCGCCTCCGCATCGCGCTTGATCCGCTCCGACCCCGGCACCACCCAGGCGGTGACATGCGGCGCTACCCGGCGGCCGCGGATGACCCCGGCGGCGGCGCGCAGATCCTCGATCCGCGAATTGGTGCAGGAGCCGATGAAGACCCAATCCACCTTGGTGCCCGCAATGGGCGCCCCGGGCCGCAGGCCCATGTAGTCGAGCGCCGCGGTCCAGGCCGCGCGCTTCACCGCATCCGGCGCCGCGGCCGGATCCGGGATGACGCCTTCGACCGGCAGCACGTGTTCCGGGCTGGTGCCCCAGGTGATCTGCGGCGCGATGTCGGCGGCGTCGATCAGCAGGTCGCGATCGAAGACCGCATCGGCATCCGTCGGCAGGCCGCGCCAATAGGCCAGTGCCGCATCCCAGGCCCCGCCCTGCGGCGCGAAGCGGCGCCCGGCCAGCCACTGGAAGGTCGTGTCGTCCGCCGCGACCATGCCGGAACGGGCCCCCATCTCGATCGACAGGTTGCAGAGCGTCAAACGCCCTTCCACCGACAGCGCGCGCACCGCCGCACCCGCATATTCCACCGCATGGCCGGTGCCGGCCGCAGTGCCGAAGCGGCCGATCGCGTGCAGGATCATGTCCTTGGGCGAGACGCCGGCCGGCAATTGCCCTTCGTAGCGGATGCGCAGCCGCTTCGGCTTGCGCTGCGGCAGGGTCTGCGTCGCCAGCACGTGCTTGAGCTCGGAAGCGCCGATCCCGAAGGCATAGGCGCCCATGCCGCCATTGGTGCAGGTGTGGCTGTCGCCGCAGACCAGCGTCGTGCCGGGCAGCACCACGCCGAGCTCCGGCCCCATCACGTGCACGATGCCCTGCCCGTCCTGCCCCAGGTCGAACAGCCGTACGCCGGTTTCCGCCGCGCGCCGGCGCAGCCCGGCGATCAGCCGCGCGCCCACCGGAAACGTCTCCGAGGTCCGGCCCGGCGCCGAGGAGACGGCGTGGTCCGGCGTCGCGAAGACCAGCTCTGGGTGCGCCAGCGGGTAGCCCGCTTCCTGGATCTCGTTCAGCGCGCGCGCACCCGAAAGGTCGTGCAGCAGCACACGGTCGATATGCAGCAGCGACCAGCCGCCGCCGAGATCGGCCACGACATGCGGATCCCAGATCTTGTCGAACAGCGTCCTGGCCATCGGCCGTATCCTCCGGGTGCTTGACGCGAACGGCGCCGCCACCCCACCGTTGCTGCCAACGAGAGCAGGAGGGCATCGCACCGCCTGCCCGAGCCGCGGTCAAGCCGCCGGCGCGAGAAAATGATGGAGGATCGTCCCATGCAGCGCTTCACCCGCCGCGGCAGCCTTATCCTTGCCGCCACGCTGGCACGCCCGGCCCTTGCCCAGGGCCGCTTCCCCGAACGCCCGGTGCGGGTGATCGTGCCCTATTCCGCCGGCGGCGTCGGCGACACCATCGCCCGCATCCTGCAGCCCAAGATGGCCGAGCATCTCAGCCAGGCCGTGGTCGTCGAGAACCGCACCGGTGCTTCCGGCGCCATCGCCGCCGTCGCCGTCGCGCAGAGCCCGCCCGACGGCTATACGCTGATGCTGGAAGGCGCGACCTTCACCACCCTGCCGCTGGTCAGCCGCAACCTGCCGATCGACTATGAGGCCGCCTTCGCGCCGGTCGCCCAGGCGACCGCCCAGCCCTACTTCATCGCGGTCCGCCGCGACTTCCCGGCCGAGGACATCCGCGGCTTCATCGCCGAAGCCAATCGCCGCCCGGGCGAGGTGACCTTCGGCACCCCGGGCGTCGCCCATATCGCGCATTTCATGGGCGAGCTGCTGCAGATCATGGCCCATATCCGGCTGGAGCACGTCCCATTCCGCGGCGGCGCCGACGCGTCCCGCGAAGTCGGCGCCGGGCGCATCGACGCCGCCATCATCAGCCATTCCAGCCTGCAGCCGGTGCTGCAATCCGGCCTGGCCCGCCTGATCGCGGTGACCAGCGCCGAGCGCCGGCCGATCGCGCCCGAGGTCCCGGCCCTGGCCGAGATCCTGCCGGGCTATGAGCTGACCACCTGGACCGGCCTCTTCGCCCCCGCCGCCACGCCTCTGCCGGTGCGACAGCGCATCACCGCCGCGCTGCATCACGCGGTGCATGACGCCCAGACCAGCGAGCGGCTGGTCGGCAGCGGCAATGACCCGGTGGTCGCCAGCACCGAGCAGTTCGCCGAACTGATCCGCAGCAACCGCGCGATCGCGCGGCGCATCGTCGCCAATGCGCCGAGCCTGCGCGGGTAAGCGCGCCCTGGGGAAGGCTCCGCCTTCCCCAAACCCCATCCGCAAGGAGCCTGGAGGCTCCTTGACCTGCTTCACCTGGTGCCACCGCCTGGGGAGAAATCAGCCGGCGTTTCCCGCCAGGTGATTCCCGCCCAAGCGGCGGCGCAAAGATGGTGGGGGCGAGGAGCCTGCAGGCTCCTCACGGGAGAGGTCCGGAGAGGCGGAGCCCTCTCCGGGACGTCCCTCACTCAGCCGCCTTCGGCATATGCCCCAGGGTGCCTTCGTATTTCACCGCGCTTTCGGCGGGCAGCCATTCGGCTTCCATTTCCCGGATGCGGTCGAAGCCGGAGAAAGCGTGCAGGTTGCCGATCGGATGCGCCTTGAAGCGGGCGTCGAACGCGGCTTCGGCCATCGGGCCCTGCGTCTTCAGCGCGATGGCGAAGTCGTGGATCGCCATCAGGGTCGCGCGCATGGTGGCGCCGGGCAGGATGGTGACGGCGATGCCGAGCTCCGCCATCTCCTCCGCGCTCATGCGCGGGGAGATGCCGGTCATGTTGTAGAAGATCGGGCCCTTCACCTCACGGCAGATCCGCGCGATCTCCGCCTTGTCGGTCGGGCCTTCGACGAAGGCGAGGTCGGCGCCGGCGTCGATGAAGGCGTTGGCGCGCCAGATGGCTTCCTCGATGGAGCCGCCATGGGCGCCGCGGGCATCGGTGCGGGCGACGATGACGAAGCTCGGATCGATCGCCGTGCGGACGGCGGCGGCAGCGCGGATCTTGCCGACGGCTTCGTCGCGACCGATCACCTCGCGCCCGGCGACATGGCCGCAGCGCTTGGGCGCGACCTGGTCTTCCATGTGCAGGCCGGCCACGCCGTTGCGGATATATTCCTCGACCGTGCGGGCGACGTTGATGGCATTGCCGAAGCCGGTATCGGCATCGGCGATCAGCGGGACGCGGACCGCGCTGGCGATCAGCCGGGCGTTCAGCGCCATTTCGGTCTGGGTGACCAGCCCGGCATCGGGCAGGCCGAGCAGCGAGAGGGAGGTGCCGTAGCCCGTCATGTAGAGGGCGGGGAAGCCCACCTCCTCCAGCACGCGGGCCGACATGGCATTGTAGCAGCCGGGGATGACCAGTGGCTTCGCGGCCGCGATGGCCGCGCGCAGCCGGCTGCCGGGACGGGCGCTTTCGCCTTCGCCGAGACGCATGGGGTGACCCTTTCCTGAACGTTCCCCGAAATGTGGCGCCAAGTGGCGGGCGCGTCACCCCTCCGGGTCGAGCACGGCTTCGAAGGTCATGAGCACCGGGTTGTCGCCGCCCACCAGCCGGCCTTCGCTGAGGCCACCGGTATGGTCGACCAGGACGATGCCGAGCGGTTGCCCGGCGCCGACGCGGCCGCCGCGGATGAACATCTCGGTCGCGAAGGGTTCGACCGCCGGCGCGTCCAGGTACCGGGCGCCGATGATGCTGCCGACGCCGCCATGCAGCCTGGCCCGCGGGAAGCCGGCACCCTGCGCGAGCGCTTCGAGGGCGAGGGTGATGTCCTGGTTCGGGCGCAAGCGCAGCGCCAGCCCCGGATGGCCGCCGGGGCGATCGCGTGGCGGCACGGCGACCGGCGCGAAGAGCCGGAAGCCGGTCTCGGCGTCGTCGCTCACGATGAATTCGGCGCCGGAGAGGGCGACGCCGCTCACTGCGATCGGCGCGGCCACCACGGCTTCCTCCGGCAGGATATGGCCGGCGTTGCGGCGGCCATCGGCTTCCGTCCAGATGGCATGGGTGTGGAAGAAGGCGGCGCCGTCGCGGCTGCCGAAGGTGACGGCGCCATGGTCCAGCCGCGTCACGCCGGGCGGGCGGAAGGTCGCGCTGTACCAGGCGGCGCGGGCCGCATCCGGCGAGAGCGCCGGCATGACATAGCCGAAGGGGCCGAAGCCGCCGCCAGTGATGGTCAGCGCCGCCGAACCGAAGCCCCGCTCGGCCAGCGCATCGCGCAGCCCGTCCAGCAGCAGGGCGCCCGGCGGCAGGGTGAATGCGACCGGATGCAGCAGCGCCGGGACGATGACCGCACGCTCCGCCGGTGGCGGGCCGGGCTGGCGGATGCTGCGCATCAGGACCTGGCCAGGGGCAGCAGGCCACGCGCTTCCAGGGCTTCGCGCACCAGGCGCTTCGGCACCTTGCCATAGCCGGATTTCGGCATCTCCGGCAGGAAGAAGACCCGCTTGGGGATCTTGTAGCGCGGCATCTTGCCGCCCATCCAGGCGAGCAGCGCCGCTTCATCGCCGTGCCCGTCCCGTGCCACCACGGCGGCGACGCCGACTTCGCCCCAGAGCGGATCGGGCACGCCGATCACCGCGGCTTCGGCGATGCCGGGATGGGTCAGCAGCTTCTCCTCGATCTCGCGCGGATAGATGTTGGACCCGCCCGAGATGTACATGTCCGACGCCCGGCCGGTGATGTAAAGGAAGCCCGCCGCATCCATGTGGCCGAGGTCGCCGGTGCGGAACCAGCCATCGCGGAAGCTTTTCGCATTGGCTTCCGGATTGTCGTAGTAGCCGGCGAAGACGGCCGGCCCGATGACGCAGATCTCCCCGGTCTCGAAGGGCGCCAGCGCGCGGCCGCTCTCGTCCTGGATCTGCACCTCCATGCCCGTGCGTTCGAAGCCGCAGCTGCCGATGCGGGCGGCCGGGCCATCCTCCGCCTCGTGCAGGGCAGGTGGCAGGTAGGTGATGTTGCCGGTGACCTCGCCGAGGCCGAAATACTGCACGATCACCTTGCCGAGGCGACGCAGGATCATCTGCTGGTCGGCGCGGTACATCGGCGCGCCGGCGTAGATGACATGGCGCAGCGCGGCGTGGTCGTGGCGGTCCGCCGCCGGATGTTCGGCCAGCATCTTCAGGATGGTCGGCACGGTGAACATGTTGGTCACGCGATGCGCCGCGATCAGGCGCCAGGCTTCCTCGATGTCGAAACGCTCGGTCGGCAGCAGGATGGTCTTGGCCGCCCGCGCCACCTGGGTCAGCTGGTGGACCCCGGCGCCGTGCGACAGGGGTGCGACGACGAGGGAGGCATCCTGTTCGCAGGTGCCGGGCAGCAGGTCGGCCAGGTGGTTGTTCACCACGAAGGCCATCTGGCCATGCGTCAGCACCGCCGCCTTGGAGCGGCCCGTGGTGCCGGAAGTGAAGAAGAACCAGCAGGCATCGTCGTATTCCACCGGCTCGGCGGGCGATGCCGCGCCGGCATGGCCTGCCATCAGCGCCTCAAGCTCCGCGCCGATGCGGATGACGCCATCCGTCAAAGGCGCGACGGCGGCGATATGCGCCGGGAAATCCTCATGGCAGAGAAAGATCCGCGGGCGCGACATCGTCGCGAGATCGGCCACCTCATCGGCCAGCAGGCGGAAATTGGTCGGCACATAGACGGCGCCGATGCGGAACACCGCGAACATCGCCACGAACATCTGTTCGCAATTCCTGGAATGGACCAGCACGCGATCGCCCTTGCCGACGCCGCGGGCACGCAGCAGCGCGGCGATGGCCGCGGCGCGGGCATCCATTTCGGCGAAGCTCCAGGACCGCTCGCCCCAGAGGAAGCCGATGCGCGCGGGATGACGGCGCGCCGCCTGGGTCAGCAGGTGGCCGAGATTCATCACCCGGCGGCTGATCCGCTGTTCGGCCATCGCACGCGTCCTCCATCATCCATGCCCAGTCTCGCGGAGAAGCCGCGCGCTTCCAAGGGGAGGTGGACGGCGGGGCACCGGGCGCGCCAGTCTTCCTGCCAACTCGAGGAGGCTCACCATGCAACGCCGCGACCTTCCCGCCCTCGCATTGGCCGGCCTGGCGCCAGGCCTGGCCCAGGCCCAGGCACCGCTGGCGCTGCATACCGCCGGCGCCGGCAGCGCCTTCCTGCCCTATGGCGAAGGGCTGGCGGCGGCGCTCGGCCGGGCGGGCATCGCGGTCACGGTGCGGCAGAGCACCGGATCGCTGCAGAACCTGGCGGCGGTGGAGGACGACGCGGCGGCACTCGGCACCGCCTTCCTCGGCAGCGCCTGGGATGCACTGCAGGGCGCGCCCAATGCCGGCGGGCGCCGGCATGTGGCGATCCGCGCCCTGTTCCCGATGTATGAGACCGCCTTCATGGTCGCCGCCCCGACAGCGTCCGGGCTGCGCACGCTGCGCGACCTGCACGGCAAGCGCGTCGGCGCCGGACCGGCGCGGGGCCCGGCGGAAGGCTTCTTCCGGGTCGCCGCCGCGGCGGCGGGGATCGAGCCGGTGATCGTCAGCGGCGATCCGGCCGCATCGGCCGAAGCGCTGCTGCGCGGCGAGATGGATGCGCTATGGCAGGGCGCCGCGGTGCCGATCCCGTCCCTGACCACGGTCGCCGACCGGGTCGACGCGGTGATCTTCGGCCTGACCGCGGCGGAGATCGCGGAGGTCCGGCGCCGCCTGCCCTATATGGCGGAGGCGGTGATCCCGCCCGGCACCTATCGTGGCCAGACGGCGCCGGTGACCAGTTTCGCGGCCTGGAACTTCATCGTGGCCAACCGGGCCCTGCCGGAGGCGACGGCCTATGCCATCACCCGCGCCGCACTCTCCGTCAGCGACCCGCTGGCCGAAATCCATGCCAGCGCCGGCGGCACCAGGGCCGCGAATGCACGCTTCAACAGCGTGCTGCCCTTCCACCCGGGTGCGGCGCACTACTATGCCGAGCACGGGGTGGCGCTGACCGCGCCACCCGCATGAAGCCGCGCAGCCAGACCCGCTTCAGCGAAGCGCGGTGATCCTGGCGAGCGCCGCATCCGGCAGCCGGCCCTTCGCCACCGCCGCCGCGGCATGTTCGAATTCGGCGGTGGAAGAACTGCCGACCAGGATCAGGCTCATGCCCGCGGGGCCGATCGCGAAGCGCAGCGCGGCTTCGACCAGGTCGGCGACGAAGCCTTCCTCAACCAGCGGCAGGAAGCGGCGGGCGGTCGCGACGTCATCGGCATAGCTGGCGCCCGAGGCGATCGGTTCCACCTTCTGCGCCGAGACCGGATGCCGCGCCTCGCTGCCGCTCAGCGCGCCGCCGGCCAGTACGCGGATGCCGATGACGCCGACATCGCGCGATGCCGCATGGTCGATCACCTGGCCGAGATCCGGTACGCCGGCCAGGGCCGGCGCCGCGGCGCTCGGGTTCAGCAGGTTGTAGGGGATCTGCGCGGTGGCGAAGCCGCCATCATCCAGCACATGCCGCAACGCTGCCGCATCACCGATGCCGGTGATGCCGTAATGACGCAGCTTGCCCTGGTCGCGGGCCTTCTGCAGCGCCGGCACCGCTTCGGCCAGGATCTGCGCATCGGTGAAGCTCGGCGCACCGCCATGCGCGGTGATCGGATTGTGCAGCTGGAACAGGTCCACGCTGTCGCGGCCGAGCCGGCGCAGGCTGTCCTCGAGCGAGGTTGCGACGGTGCCGGCGATATCACCGCGCTGCGGGTCGAAGACGCGCACCTTGGTGCCGACGATCGGGTTCGCTTTCAGCGCGCGCAGCGTGCGGCCGAGATTGGTTTCCGAAGCACCGTCGCCATAGACGAAGGCCGTGTCGAAGTAGTTGATCCCGAGGTCGAGGGCGCGGCCGATGGCGCGCTCCTGTTCGGCCGGTTCGCCGCGGACCATCAGCCCGCCGATCGCCCCGCACCCATAGCCGAGGACGGAGACGCGAAGCTCCGTCCGCCCAAGCCGGCGCTGTTCCATGGCCAGTCCCCGTCCCATCTGCTGTGCCGCCAGCCTGGGCGATGCGGCGCCTGGCCGCAAGCCGTTGCGGTCGTCGCGTATACGTGAATACTCCACCGATCGGACGCAGAGCCGCTCTCGGAGGATGTCATCCATGTGGACCCGTCGCCGCCTGCTGGGCGGTGCCGCGGCGCTCGGCGCCGCGCTGCCGCTGGGCGCCCTGGCCGCCTATCCCGACCGGCCGCTGCGCTTCGTCGTGCCCTTCACCCCGGGTGGCAATACCGACATCCTGGGCCGCATCGCCGGCGAGGCGATGGCGACCCGGCTGGCACAGGCGGTGGTGATCGAGAACCGCGCCGGCGCCGGCGGCAGCATCGGTGCCGACCTGGTCGCGAAATCCCCGGGCGATGGCTACACGCTGCTGTTCGGCGCCGGGGGGCCGCTGGTGGCCAATCCGGTGCTGCAGGCACGCATCCCCTATGACGTGGCGCGCGATTTCAAGCCGATCGGGCTGCTCGGCATCATGCCCATGGTCTGCATCCTGAACCCGCGGCTGCCGGCGCGCACGATGACGGAGTTCCTGGCGCTGCTGCGCCAGCGCCCCGGCCAGGTGACGGTCGCGACCCCCGGCACCGGCAGCGCCGCGCATCTGACCCTGGAACTGGTCAGCGCCCAGGCCGGGGTGCGGATGACGCATGTGCCCTATCGCGGCGGCAGCGCCCTGGTGCCGGACCTGATCGCCGGCACCGTCGACGCCTCCTTCGTCGAATTGCCGAATGTGCTGCCGCTGCATCGCGACGGCCAGGCGCGCATCGTCGGCGTCGCGGCGCTGGCGCGCTCCACCGTCCTGTCGGATGTCGAGACCTTCGCCGAAGCCGGCATGCCCGGCTTCACCGCCGGCAGCTTCGGCGGCCTGCTGGCACCTGCCGCGACACCCGACGCCGTGATCGCGCGGCTGCACCAGGCACTGGCCGAGAGCATCGCGGCGCCCACCGTCGCCGAGCGCGTCATTCAAGTAGGCGCGGTGCCGGCGACACCGGAGCAGGCGACGCCCGAAGGCTTCGCCCGCTTCCTGGCCGCGGAACTGGCGGCGGCGCGCCGCGCCGTCGAGTTGGCGGGCCTGAAGCCGGAATAGCCCAGGCCCGCCCGGAAAAGACCCGTCAGGCCGCCAGGCGCGGCGGGCGGCCGTTGCAGAAGGCCCTGGCCCGGGTTTCCTCCACCGGGGTCAGGTCACCCAGCACCCGTGCCAGCCGCACCAGGGTGGAATCGGTCGCCCGGGTCAGCGGCAGGCGCGGCGTCGGATCACAAAGTTTCAGCAGGCCGAGCGCCGCCTTGGCCGGCACCGGATTCGGCTCGATGAACAGCGCGGCGTCGAGCGGCGCCAGCGCATCCCGCAAGGTCGCGGCCAGCGCCATGTCCTGCTCCACGAAGGCGTGCTGCAGCGCGGCGCAGAGCGCCGGCACCACATTCGCCGTCACCGAGACACAGCCCGCGCCGCCCATCGCGAGATGCGCCAGCGCGGTCGCGTCGTCGCCGGAGAATTGCGGCAGGTCGGCGCCGCAGAGCCGGGCCAGCCGAGGCGGGCGCGCCAGGTCGCTGGTGGCGTCCTTGATCGCGTGGATGGCGCCATCGTCGCGCAACCGCGCGATGGTGTCGTCCGCGAAGGCGACGCCCGCGCGCGACGGCACGTCGTAGAGCATG
>DASYDR010000365.1:0-3158 GCA_036499545.1 Roseomonas sp.
CGACCGCTTCAGGTTGAAGCGGTCGCGCTTCCGGGTGCCTCCCGGAAGGCGAAGCCGAGGCCGGGGCGCTCCGGCGCGCGCAGCAGGCCGGCCTCGGGCAGCGCTTCCTCCGCCAGCAGGTCGCGCAGCGCGGCATGGGCGCCGTGGATCTCCAGCATGCCGCCATGCGCATGGCCGGCCATCACCGGCAGGTTGGCGATCTCCCAGCCGCCGGCGCCCGCCACCGGCACGGCATGCGCCTCCGCCAGCGCCAGGATGCGCAGCATGGCGGAGATGCCGCCGCAGAAGGCGGCATTGGGCTGCACCCAGTCGAGCGCGCCGCGCGCCAGCGCATCGCGGAACCAGGTGACGGAGCCGACCATCTGGCCGGCGGCGATCGGGATCGCGACCTGGCGGCGGAGCGTCGCCAATGCCTCGATGTCATTGCCGGTCACCGGTTCCTCGAACCAGGCGATGCCGCAATCGGCGACCAGGCCGCAGAGCCGCCGCGCATCGGCGACGCTCATCGAACAATTGGCATCGAGCATCAGGGCGGCACCGGGCCCGATCGCGGCCCGCACCGCCCGCACCCGCGCCGCATCCTCGGCCAGGCTGCGGCCGCCGGCGCCGACCAGCATCTTCACCCCGGCCATGCCGCGCGCCAGCGCATCGGTGCAGGCAGCGACCAGTTCCGCTTCGGCGAAGCGCGGCAGCCCGACGGTCGCATAGGCGGGCACCACGGCCCGGGCGCCGCCCAGCAGCCGCCAGACCGGCTGCCCCAGCGCCTTGCCGCGCAGGTCCCAGAGCGCCTGATCGAGGGCGGAGAGCGCCGCGACGAAGACACCGGTCATGCCGCGCGGATTGAAGCGCGCGGCGAGCCCGGCCCCGATCGCCTCGATGTCCCGTGCATCGCCGCCGCGCAGGGCTTCGTCGAAGCCATCGTTCAACAGCGCCGCCACTTGTGGCGCTAGGAAGCGGCCGGTGACGCCGGTGCCGGCCAGGCCATCCTCGGTCTCCACCTGGCATTGCACGAAGGTGAGTGATTCGAGGCCCTGGTAGCTGTCGGCCTCCCGCCGCGGCGCCACGCGGCGGACGGCGGCGGTGATGCGGCGGATGCGCGTCATGGAGATGTCCCGGCTGGTTTCCCGGGACTGAAGCGGGCGCGCGGACGCCCGTCAACGGCCAGGGGTGCTTGCGCGCCGCCGCCCTGGCCCTAGGATTCGCCGGCCATCCCGAGAAGGCCAAGCATGACGACGTCCAAGCAAGAGCAACGCCTGCAGCGGCGCTATCTGTCGCTCGACGATTTCGAGAAGGCGGCGCGCCGGCGGCTGCCGCGCATCCTGTTCGGCTATGTCAGCGGCGGCGTGGAGACCGATGCGGCGGTGCGCGACAACCGCGATGCCTTCGCCGAATGGGGCTTCGTGCCCCGCGTGCTCTGCGATTCCTCCAGGCGCAGCACCGCGACCGCGCTGTTCGGACGGGAGCATGCGCTGCCCTTCGGCATCGCGCCGATGGGCGCCAGCGCCATGAGCGGCTATCGCGCCGACCTGCGCTATGCCCAGGCGGCGAAAGCCCTGGACATGCCGATGATCCTGAGCGGCGCATCGCTGATCCCGCTCGAGGATATCCGCGCGGTCGGGGCCACGTCCTGGTACCAGGCCTATCTGCCGGGCGACGACGCGAAGATGGCGGCGCTGCTCGATCGCGTGGAGCGTGCCGGCTACGACACGCTGGCGGTCACGGTCGATGTGCAGGTGCCGGGCAACCGGGAGAACAATATCCGCAACGGCTACCGCCTGCCGCTGGAGCCCAGCCCGCGTCTCGCCTGGCAGGGCATCACCCATCCGCGCTGGCTGATCGGCACCGGGCTGCGCACCCTGATCAACCACGGCATCCCGCATTTCGAGAATATGGAAGCGACGCGGTCGGGGCCGGTGCTTTCGGGGCGGAACAACCCATCCGAATGGACGCGGGCCAACCTGACCTGGGACCATGTCGCGCGGATCCGGGCGCGCTGGCCCGGCAAGTTCGTGCTGAAGGGCATCCTGGCGGCCGAGGACGCCCGGCTGGCGCGGGAGCATGGCGTGGACGGCATCATGGTCTCCAACCACGGCGGCAGGCAGCTCGACGGTGCCATTTCCCCGTTGCGGGCGCTGCCGGCGGTGAAGGCGGCCGCCGGCGACATGCTGGTGATCTATGATGGCGGCATCCGCCGCGGCTCCGACCTGTTGAAGGCCTATGCCTTCGGCGCCGATTTCGTCTTCCTGGCCCGCCCCTTCCTCTATGCCGCGGCGACCGAGGGCCTGGCCGGCATCCGGCATGCCGCGGCGCTGCTGCAGGCGGAGATCATGCGCAACATGGCCATGCTCGGCATCACCCGTCCGACCGAAATGACGCCGGACCTGCTGCTGCGCCTGCGGGGCTGATCCGGCCCGGCGCTTCCTTCCGCGCGCCCGATGGTCTAGGTCGGGTCGCTTTTTCCGAGGTTCACGCCATGTCCGATACGCTTCCCGACCGTCTTTCCAATGACCCTGCCAGCCCCTTCTACAATGAGGAATTGCTGGCGCGCGGGGTCGGCATCCGCTTCAAGGGCCAGGAAAAGACCAATGTCGAGGAATACTGCGTCTCCGAAGGCTGGGTCCGCGTCGGCCTCGGCAAGGCGGTGGACCGTCGCGGCCGGCCGATGACCATGAAGCTGCTGGGCACGGTGGAGCCGTATATCCGCGACGCCGAGTAATCCCCGACGGGCGGTTGCCGCCGCTTTCGCCCTGATGCAGGCTTGTGCCAAGACAGCGCTGCCGGGAACGAAAGCAGGCCCATGATCCATAACCGCCCCCGGCCCGACACCACGCTCGCGGCCAATCTGTTCACGGCGATCGAGGATGCGACGCGCGATCCGGCGGGCGGCGTCACGCGGGAAGGCTGGGGCCCCGGCGAACAGCGCGCGCATGATATCGTGCGCGCCGCGGCCGAGGCTGCCGGGCTCACGACCCGGATCGATCCGGCCGGCAATCTCTACATGACGCTGCCGGGCAGCGACCCGGAGGCCAAGCGGCTCGTCATCGGCAGCCATCTCGATTCCGTGGTGCAGGGCGGCAACTACGATGGCGCCGCCGGCGTCATGGCCGGGCTCGCCGTCGCGGCCGGCATGCAGCGCGCCGGCTTCACGCCGCGGCGGT
>DASYDR010000366.1:0-3143 GCA_036499545.1 Roseomonas sp.
AGGCGCCAAGCGCGGCAAGACCCCGAACGAGGTCGCGCTGACCATCCTGCTGGTGGCGCTGACCCTGATCTTCCTGCTGGTCTGCGTGACGCTGGTGCCGTTCTCGGCCCTCAGCGTGACCCTGAACGGCGGCAACGGCCATGTCGTCGGCCTGACGGTGGTGATCGCGCTGCTGGTCTGCCTGATCCCGACCACGATCGGCGCGCTGCTCTCGGCGGTCGGCATCGCGGGCATGAGCCGGATGATGCGGGCCAATGTGCTGGCGACCTCCGGCCGCGCCATCGAGGCGGCGGGCGATGTCGATGTGCTGCTGCTCGACAAGACCGGCACCATCACGCTCGGCAACCGGGAAGCCGCGCGCTTCCTGCCCGCGCCCGGCATCGATGAGCCGGCCCTGGCGGATGCGGCCCAGCTCGCCTCGCTGGCGGATGAGACGCCGGAGGGACGTTCGATCGTGGTCCTGGCCAAGCGGCGCTTCGACCTGCGCGGCCGGACCCTGGCGGGCGGGGAGGCGATTCCCTTCACCGCGCAGACCCGCATGAGCGGCATCGACATCGACGGCCGCAGCATCCGCAAGGGCGCGACCAGCGCCATCCGCGCCCATGTCGAGAGCCTGGGCGGGGTCTTCCCGGCCGAGGTGGCGCAGATGGTGGACGAGGTCGCCCGCCGGGGCAGCACGCCGCTGGTCGTCGCCGACGGCGCGCGCGTCCTGGGTGCGGTCGAGCTCAAGGACATCGTCAAGGGCGGCATCAAGGAACGCTTCGCCGAGCTGCGCCAGATGGGCATCAAGACGGTGATGATCACCGGCGACAACAAGCTGACCGCCGCCGCCATCGCCGCCGAGGCCGGCGTCGACGACTACCTGGCGGAGGCGACGCCGGAGGACAAGCTGCGGCTCATCCGCGACTACCAGGCGGCGGGGCACCTGGTGGCGATGACCGGCGACGGCACCAATGACGCGCCGGCGCTGGCGCAGGCCGATGTCGCGGTCGCCATGAACAGCGGCACCCAGGCGGCCAAGGAAGCCGGCAACATGGTGGACCTCGACAGCAACCCCACCAAGCTGCTGCGCGTGGTCGAGGTCGGCAAGCAGATGATCATGACGCGCGGCGCGCTGACCACCTTCAGCGTGGCGAACGACCTGGCGAAGTATTTCGCCATCATCCCGGCGGCCTTCGTCGCGACCTATCCGCCGCTGGGCGCGCTGAACGTCATGGGCCTGCACAGCCCGGATTCGGCGATCCTCTCGGCGGTCATCTTCAACGCCCTGATCATCGTGGCGCTGATCCCGCTGGCGCTGAAGGGTGTACGCTACCGCGCGGAACCCGCCGCGCGGCTGCTCGGCCGGAACCTGCTGATCTATGGCGTCGGCGGCGTCATCGCCCCGTTCATCGGGATCAAGGTGATCGATATGCTGCTGACACCCTTCTTCTGATCTTCTGACGAGGAACCGCATCGCCCGTGGCGACCGGATGGCATGACGAGGATGATCGGCGGCGGGACCCGCCGCCGATGACGCAGGGGCGCCCCGGCATCGGCAGGACCATCGCGATGGTCCTGCTCGGGGTCGATCCGCCGCGCCATCCCATCCCGGCGTCGCGCGCGGGCGGGCCGCCGGCGGGCGGCTATGCCCGGGCTTTCGCGCTGGCGACGCTGGCCTGCGGCCTGACGACCTTCGCCGCCAGCGGGCTGCTGCGCGTCTTCGACCTGTCGAACGTCGTCATGCTGTTTCTGCTGACCGTGGTCTTCGTGGCGCTCCGGCTCGGCCGCGTCGCCGGTGCCTGGGCTTCCCTGCTCTGCGTCGGGCTGCTCGACTTCTTCTTCGTGGAACCGCGCCTGTCCTTCGCGGTGAGCGACACCCAGTACATCTTCACCTTCGGATTGATGCTGGCGGTCGCGCTGGTGATCAGCCAGCTCGCGGTCCGGCTGCGGTCGGAGGCGGAGGTGGCGACCGCCGGGGAAAGGCGGGCATCGGCGGTGGCGCGGCTGGCGCGCGACCTGTCGGGCGCCAGCCGGGTGGAGCAGATCGCCGCGATCTGCAGGGCGACCATCGCGCCGCTGTTCGGCGCGCGCGTCGCGCTGCTGCTGCCGGACGGGTCCGAGCGCCTGGTGGCGACGCCGGAATCCGGCGACTTCGCCGATGCCTCGGTCGCGCAATGGGCCTATGACCATGTGCGGCCGGCCGGCCTTGGCACCCCGGCGTTGCATGGCGCCGAGGCGCTCTATCTGCCCCTGAAGGCGCCGATGGCGCCGCGCGGCGTGCTGGCGCTGCGCCCGGTGGCGGGGCCCTTGCCGGACGGCCCGGATGACCGGCGGCTACTGGATGCCTGCTGTTCCTCGATCGCGCTGGCGCTGGAGCGGATCCACTTCGTCGCGGTCGCGCAGGACACCCTGCTGCGCATGGAAGGCGAACGGCTGCGCAACGCGGTGCTCGCCGCCGTGTCGCACGACCTGAAGACGCCGCTGACCGCGATCCGCGGCCTGGCCGAGACGCTCGAGCATCCGGGCAGCGTCCCGGTCGCCGAGCAGCGGGAGCTGGCAAGCGCCATCCGCCAGCAGGCGGAGGCGCTGCAGCGGCTGGTGACCAACCTGCTCGACCTCGCGCGCATGCAGAGCGAGGGCGTGCACCTGAACAAGGAATGGCACCTCGTGAGCGAGGTGGTGGGCAGCGCCCTGGCGCGCTCGGCCACCATCCTCGGCCCGCATCCGGTGCGGACGGCGCTGCCGGCCGACCTGCCGCTGGTCGAGCTGGATGCCGTGCTGTTCGAGCGCGTGCTGGTGAACCTCTTCGACAATGCCGCCAAATATGCCGGGCCGGCGGCGGCGATCATGATCCGCGCCGGCGCTTCCGGCGGCTGGATGGAACTCTTCGTGGAGGATGATGGCCCCGGCCTGCCGGCGGGCCGGGCCGAGAGCCTGTTCGAGCCCTTCGCGCGCGGGGACCGCGAATCCGCGATCACCGGCGTCGGGCTGGGGCTGGCGCTCTGCCGCAGCATCGTGGCGGCCCATGGCGGCACCATCCGCGCCGCGCCGCGCCTGCCGCGCGGTGCCTCCTTCGCCATCCGCCTGCCGCTCGGCCGGCCGCCCGTCATCGAAAGCGAGACCCCCGCATGACCAGGCCGCGCATCCTGATCGTGGAGGAC
>DASYDR010000367.1:0-6152 GCA_036499545.1 Roseomonas sp.
GATGGTGATCGAGGCGCCGCCGCCGAAGCGCACCGGCTGGCTGGTGCCCGGCATCACCGTGGCGCCGCCGAGCTGCAGGCCGGCGAAGACGCCGTCCAAGGTCAGCGGCCTGGTGCCGAGCGCGTTGGAGAAGCGCAGCCGCGCCTGCCGTCCCCAGACCGTCGGGCGCAGGATCATGCGGAGCGTCTGGTCGCGCGCGCCGGTCCCGGCCGCCGGGAAGATGACGCTCTGGTGCGGCTGGGCGGAAGGGTTGCCGACCGGGTAGGGGCCTTGCACGGATGCGGCCCAGCTGGTCGCCCAGGCCTCCGTGGTCTGGGCTTCGGCGCTTGCGGGGGGGATGGCGGCAGCGGTCAACAGGGCACCTATCGCGCGGCGTGGCAGGGCGGGATCCGTCATGGCGTTTCTCCGGTCGGCCCATCTGCTGCGGGTCGTGCCGCGAGGCTTGCATGCGTGGCATGACACGGCAATGAAGCGCGCCCCCTGGCCAGGCGCGCATGGCGCGCCCAGGGTCGCGGCCATGGAACAGATGCTCATTCTCTTCGCGGCCGGGCTGCTGGCCGGCGCGATGAACGCCGCCGCCGGCGGCGGCTCCTTCGTCAGCATTCCGGCCATGGTCTTCACCGGCATGCCGTCGGTCGCCGCCAATGCGTCCAGCACCATCGCGCTGCTGCCCGGCACGGCGGCCAGCGCCTGGGCCTGGCGGCGCGACTTCCGTCCACTGGAAGGCGTGCCGTCCTGGGCGATGGTGGCAATCAGCATCGGCGGCGGCCTGGCGGGTGCGGTGCTGCTGCTCACCACGCCGCAGCGCGCCTTCGATGCGGTGCTGCCCTGGCTGCTGCTGACCGGCACGCTGACCTTCGCCTTCGGGCGCCAGCTCGGCGCCGCACTGCGCAGCCGGGCGCGGATCGGCGCCGGCACGGTGCTGGGCGCGCAGGTGCTGCTCGGCATCTATGCCGGGTATTTCGGCGGCGGCGTCGGCATCATGATGCTGGCGGTCTGGAGCCTGCTGGGCGAGACCGACATCAAGGCGCTGAGCGCCGGGCGGACGCTGCTCGCCGGCGCGGCCAATGCCGTGGCGGCGATCTGCTTCGCCGCCGCCGGGCCGGTGTGGTGGCCGCAGACGCTGGTGATGCTGGTGGCCGGGATCGTCGGCGGCTATTTCGGCACCTTGCTCGCGCGCCGCGTGCCGGCACCCTGGCTGCGCCGCTTCGTGATCCTGTTCAGCGTAGCGACGACGACGGTGTTCTTCTGGCGCGCCTGGAGCTGACGGCCTGATCGGCGCCGAGATGCGCCACCAGCTCCCGCGCGAAGGGCGAGAGATCGTCCATCCCGCGGGTGCAGACGGACAGGCGGCGTGTCGCCCAGGCGTCGCTGAGCCGCACCGCGCGGATCGCCAGGGCGCGGCGGCAGCGCCTGGCCGCCGTCTCCGGCACGATGCCGATCCCGACGCCCGCCGCGACCATGCGGCAGATGCTTTCGAAGCCACGCACCCGGACGCGGAATTGCAGGCTGCGTCCAAGGCGCGCCGCGTGTTCGTCGATATGGTCCTGCAGCGGGCTGCCGGCGGCCAGCCCGACGAAGTCCTGCCGCAGGATATCGACGAAGGCGACGCGCGGCGCGGCGGCGAGGGGGTGGTCCGCCGGCGCGACCATGACCAGGCGGTCGATTGCGAAGGGCAGCAGGTGCAGCCCGCCGGCATCGACGGCATCCGAGATGATGCCGATTTCCGCCAGGCCGCCCGCCACCGCCTTCACGATCTCCGTGCTCAGGCGCTCCTGCAGGTCGATGACGAGATGCGGGCGGGCGGCAAGGTAGGGGGCCAGTGCGGCGGGAAGGAATTCGCTGATGGCGGCGGTATTGGCCAGCAGCCGGATGCTGCCCTTCAGCCCCTTGGCATAGCCGCCGAGTTCGCCCTGCATCTGATCCACCTGGCGCAGGATGGCACGGGCATGGTGCGCCAGCGCATCCCCGGCCGCGGTCGCCACCACGCCCCGGCGGCGGCGTTCGAGCAGTCGCAGGCCGCTTGCTTCCTCCATGCCGCGCAGGCGTTCGCTGGCGGACGGCAGGGCGAGATTCGCCCGCGCCGCGCCATGCGTGATGCTGCCCGCCTCCACGACGCACAGGAACAGGCGCAGATCGGTCAGGTCGAAGCGCATGCGGGCAGGCTCCCAGCCTTCGGCCGGGCCTAAGGCTCGATATGGATGATCCACATTGTGGCAACAGGGCCGGCGGCGCCAGATGGCGGCATGTCCGACCTCACCCCCTGGCTGCTCCTCACCATCACGGCGACCTTCTTCCTGGCCGGCATCGTCAAGGGCGTGACCGGCATGGGATTGCCGACCGTCGCCATGGGGGTGCTCGGCGCGGTGATGCCGCCGGTGGCCGCGGCGGCGCTGCTGATCGTGCCGTCCTTCGTCACCAATCTCTGGCAGTTGCTGGCGGGGCCGCGCGCCACGGCGCTGGCCGGGCGGCTATGGCCGATGATGTTCGGCATCACCTTCGGGACCGTGGCCGGCGCCGCGATGCTGGCGAACGGCGACGCCGGCTGGACCACGCCGGCGCTGGGCGTGGCGCTGGTGGCCTATGCGGTCTTCACGCTGCTGGCGCGGCAGCTTTCGGTGCCGGCGCGGCTGGAAGGCTGGCTGTCGCCGGCGGTCGGGCTGGTGACGGGCGTGGTCACCGGCGGCACCGGCATCTTCGTCATCCCCGCGGTGCCCTATCTGCAGGCGCTCGGACTGGCGAAGGACGACCTGATCCAGGCACTCGGGCTTTCCTTCACGGTCTCGACCATCGCACTGATGCTGGGGCTTGCCTGGCGCGGGGCCTTCCACCTCGACAACCTGGCCATGTCCGCCCTGGCCATCCTGCCGGCACTGCTCGGGATGTGGCTGGGGCAGGCGATCCGGCAGCGGGTCAGCCCGGCGCGTTTCCGGCGCTGGTTCCTGCTGTGCCTGCTGCTGCTCGGCGCCGAACTGGCGCTCCGCCCCTTCTTTTAGCCGCCACCTGGTCCGGCGGCCGCCGGCAGCCGCTGAACCGGGGATTGCAGGTTCAGGCATCCAATGCCTGCAAGATGAGTTACCCTGGTTGTGCCGCGGCTCCCGTCGGCTCCGATTACGGGCGCGCTGCGGTGCAGAAAAATTGAAATCGTTTCTATTTGTTGGATGGATTGCCCGGAAGCGCTGAAATAACCTTACAGTCCATGCGCCGCGCCGTGATGCGCGGCGCCCGCTCTCCAGGCAAAGCGCGGAGGGAAGGTCGTGCTGCCGTCGTTCGGTCGAACCGTTCGGACCGCCCCTGAGGCGCTGGCGCTGCAAAGCGCTGGCTTGAGGGCCGACGACGATCATCCGGCGGGTCCCCTCCCGGGTGTCCCGGGGCGCGATGGCGCGCGCCGCGGCGCGCGATGGCTGATCCTGGCCGGGCTGATGGCCTTCGCCGTCGCCTGCATCGCCGCCACCCTCCTGATGGCGAGCCAGCGGCGGCAGATCCTGGCGGAGTCGGAGCGGGAGCTTTCGAACCTCAGCTTGCTGCTGGCCAGCTTCACCGACAACAGCTTCCGCTCGGTCGGCCTGGTGCAGGACAATCTGGTCGGGATGATCGATGCCCTCGGCATCCGCAGCACGGAGGAATTCGACGAACGCCTCGCGACCCGGCACATCCACCAGGAACTGCTGGCGCGGGTCGCGGCCCTGCCGCAGATCGAAGCGGTGTTCCTGACCAATGCCCAGGGGGTGACCATCGCCTCCACCCGGGCCTGGCCGCAGCCGGCCTTCTCGATCGCCGACCGGGCGCATTTCCAGGCGCTCCATGACGATCCCGCGCTGGAATCCTATCTGGCGCCGCCCGCCCGCAACCTGCAGACCGGCAGCTGGAACATCTACCTGACGCGCCGGCTGCGATCCGCCGATGGCCAATTCCTCGGCATCGTCGGCGTCGGCCTCAGCCTCGCGCATTTCGAGACGCTCCTCCGCCGCATCGCGCCGGGGCCGGGCAGCGCCATCGGCATCTGGCGCCAGGACGGCTACCTGCTGGCGCGCTTTCCGCCCGTCGAGGGGCTGATGGGCCAGCCGCAGCCAGCCGCCGCCGCGCTGTTCGGGGAGATACGGGCGGGATCCGGCAGCGGCAGCATCCGCCGGATCAGCGTGGTGGACAACCAGGACCGGGTCATTGCCATCCGCGCGCTCGCCGGCTACCCGGCGGTCGCCGCGGTCGCCCGCACGACGTCCCGCATCCTGGCCCTGTGGCGGCGGCAGGTCATCCACGCCGGCCTCGGGCTGGCTTGCGTGGCGATCGCCATCGCCGCCGCCGTGATGCTCCGCATCCGCCAGCTTCGCAGCCGGGCGCTGCTGGAACAGGCCCGCACCGAGGTGCGCCTGCTGGCGCACCAGCGGCGCTCCGAAGCGATCATCGCCCATCTCGCGCATCACGACGCCCTGACCGGCCTGGCGAACCGGACCCTGCTGCGCGTCCGGCTGAACGACGCGGTGGCCCGGGCCCGGCGGGGGGAAGCCTGCGCGGTGCTGTGCCTGGATCTCGACAACTTCAAGGACGTCAACGACACCCTCGGGCATCCGATCGGCGACCAGCTGCTGCGCGCCGTCACGCTCCGCCTGCAGGCCGGCATCCGGGAGGTGGACACCATCGCGCGGCTCGGCGGCGATGAATTCGCGATCGTGCTGACCTCCCTCCGCCAGGCGGACGATGCCGGCCTGCTGGCGCAGCGGCTGATCGAAAGCCTTTCGACGCCCTTCGACTTGGAAGGCCACCATGTCGTGGTCAATGTCAGCGTCGGCATCGCCCTGACCCCGGGCGACGGGCTCGATTCCGACCTGCTGTTGAAGAATGCCGATCTGGCCCTCTATCGCGCCAAGGCCGCCGGGCGCGGCTGCTTCCGCTACTACGAGCAGGAGATGAACGCGCATGCCCAGCTGCGCCGCCTGCTGCAGGTCGACCTGCACCGTGCGATCAGGGCCAGCGAGTTCGAGCTGTTCTACCAGCCGCAGGTCGACCTGCTGACGCGCCGGGTGACGGGGTTCGAGGCGCTGCTGCGCTGGCGCCATCCGGAGCGCGGGCTGATCATGCCGGAGCGTTTCATTCCGCTGGCGGAGGAGACCCGGGCGATCGTACCGCTCGGCGACTGGGTGCTGCAGCGGGCCTGTGCCGAGGCGGCGGGCTGGCCCGGCGGCCAGAAGGTGGCGGTGAACCTCTCGCCGGTGCAATTCGCCAGCGGCAACCTGCCGGCCTCCGTCGCCACGGCGCTGGCGGCATCCGGCCTAGACCCCGCCCGGCTGGAACTCGAGATCACGGAGATGGTGCTGCTGCGGGATACGGAAGCGACACTGGCGGCGCTGCACGCGCTGCGCGAACTGGGCGTCGCCATCGCGCTCGATGATTTCGGCACCGGCTATTCCTCGCTCGGCTACCTGCAGCGCTTCCCCTTCGACCGGGTGAAGATCGACCGCAGCTTCATCAGCCATCTCGGCCAATCGCGGGAAAGCAACGCCATCGTGCAATCGGTCATCGACCTCTGCGCCGCGATCAACATGTCGACCACCGCGGAAGGCGTGGAGACGGAGGAGCAGTACCGGATCCTCTGCGCCGGCGGCTGCACGGAGGCGCAGGGCTACCTGTTCGGCCGGCCGAGCGCCACGGCGGAGGTGCCGACGCTGCAGCGCGGCTGAGGGCGAGCTGCGGCAAGCCGCGTCCACCCGGCACTTCAGGACTTTGTTGGATCGTGTGATTCAGGCTTTTCGGCGATTCCGCCTCAACTCATCACGCTCTATGCTCATGCCGGGTGCCTGCCGGGCACCGGACATCCCACACGGTAGGAGAGCCGGTTTGCGCAAGCCGAACTATGACTTCGAACGCTCCCAGCGCGCCAGGGCCAAGGACGAAAAGGCGAAGGAGAAGGCGCAGCGGAAGCAGGAGAAGAAAGCGGGTGATGCGGACGGCCAGCCGCAGACCTCGGAGGAGACGACCGGCGATGATCCCGCGGGTCCGGCCGCGCCGCGTGGCGACGCCGGCTGACCATCCTCACATCGCCGGGGGCAGCAGCTTGCGGATCTCCGCGCTGAGCTGTTCGCGCTGATAGGGCTTGCCGAGCCGCGGGAGATCGATATCCACCCCGGCCGGCAACTCCGCATAGCCGGTCGCCA